>NZ_JBEORW010000009.1:0-227341 GCF_040302565.1 Streptomyces sp. NPDC097981 | reverse complement strand
ACAGCGGGCAGTCCACCTCTCAGTGGGCCGACGACTGGGTGTTCCTGGCCCGCCGCTACCGGGACAACCCGCGCGCCGCCCTGCACAGGGCGGGCACGCCTGTTCTGGAAAAGGGCCTAGCGGTCGGTCAGCTCACCGGTTCCGGCCAGCTGGACCACGGCCGTGGAGTCGATGGCACCGTTGTAAGCGCGGACCTCGTCGATGGCCCCGGCGAAGTACTCGGCGTTGCCGAGCGCCGAGCGGCCGACCTGGAGACCACCGGTGGCAGCCCACGTGGTGTTCTCGACACCCCGCGCCGAGGCCGCCAACTGACCGTTGACGTAAAGCCGGACCTGACCGGCGAAGGCGTCGTAGACGACGGCCAGGTGCTGGCCGATGGGGTTGGTGTCTGGCAGGGTCTGGTCGTCGGAGAAGACCTTCACGGCCGCACCCGCGGTGTCCGTCGCGGCGACGGCGAGTTCCCATCGCTTGGTGGCTGCCTGGTAGCGGACCTGGACCCGGTTGGCATTCTTGCCCGGCAGGGAGAAGACGGTCTGCGAGGCGGTGGCGCCGAGTGAACTGAGCTGGACTCGCGCCGCGAGTGTGAAGCTCTGGGCTCCGGTCACCGGGGCGTTCGCCGTCGAGGCGTAGCCCCCGTTGCCGTCCAGGACCAGCTGGCCGGCCCCGACCATGGGCGCGGTCAGGAACGGGTCCAGCGGATCGGGGGTGTAGAGCGCGGCGTTGCCCGCCAGGGTCAACCCCTGGCCGCCGGCGACCAGGTTCGGAGAAACCCCGGACTGCGCCGAGTTGAGCTGCCAGTAGCCCTTGCGGTCCGGCTTGACCGTGGTGATCTCGGTGATCTGGACCGGCAGGAGCGGACGGCTGAAGATGCGGACTTCGGCGAGATCGCCGGCGAAGGCGCCCTCGTAGCCTGCCTTGTCGATGTGGCGACCGATCTGGAGCGGACCGTACGACTTCCAGGTGGAGCGGCGGATCATCTCGCCCTTGAGCTCCTTGTTGACATACAGCTGGAGCTTGCCCGCGGCGCCGTCATAGAGACCGGTCAGCAGCACCCACTCGTCCTTGACGGGGGTGACCCCGGTGGAGACGGCCTTCCACTCGCCGAGCGTGTCCACGTCACTGAGCGGGATGGAGAACTTCCAGGTCTTGTCGATGGCGTCGTAACCGAGGACGAAGCCCGGCTCGCCGGTGCCGTCCTGGCTGACCACCGTCATGTCACGGCTGAGGTCCGACGGACGGACCCAGGCACTGACGCTGAAGCCCTTCTGGGTGTCCAGCACGGTGCTGCCTGCATCGACCCAGCCATTGCCGGTGCCGTCGAAGTGGGCCGCCGAGTCGATGGCGCCGCCCGGTCCGGGGACACCGAATGTGACGCCGGGGCCGAAGCCCGCCGGGTACTTGCCCGTCTCCTCGTCGGCCGCGTTGCCGCCGGGCGCGTCGGCGAGGTTCCACTGGGCTGCGGCGGAGGCACCGGCGGCCACGTAGAAGCTGTGCCGTGCGGTGGCGCTCGGATGCGCGGCCTTGTCGATCGCCGTGACATCGACCCAGTGCGGGCCGGGACGGGTGGGCGTCCAGCTCACCGAGACGGGGCCGCCCGCCGTGGCGCTCGCGATCTCCTTGCCGGGCTCGCCGTCGAAGGAGTAGCGGTACTTGACGACGTCCGTGTCCGGTACCGCGTCGTCCGCGTTGGGCGCCATGGTGAAGGTGCCGGGGGCGCCGACACCGTCGTGGTACTCCTTGGTGGCCGGGTACTCCGCGGAGAACACGTTCGGCGTTCCCGGGAAGGACTTGTCGTACATGAACTCGCACTTGGCGCTCCACGGACCCCAGCCGTCCCCGTCGTGCGTGACGACGCTCCAGGAGATCGGGGTGTTCTCGGGGATGTCGGAGTGCACGACGTGCTCGAATGGCGTCGAGGACGTCGGCGCCTTGTAGTCCGTGTCCTCCTCGTAGGACTTGGCCGCCCCGGCCGCGTCCTTCCACTCGACCTTGAAGCGGACCTTGACCTGCTCGCCGGAGTCCTCGTCGTTGGCGATGGCACGGAGCGTCGGCGGCACGTCGGTGTAGGGGCGGCCCGATCCGGTGACGCAGGCGCCGCCCGGATTGGACGACATCGCGCCGGTGTCGGTGACACCCGGAAGCGTGTTGTAGCTGATGCTCAGGTACGCGTTGCCGCACACCCGCTTCCAGCCTTGGAAGCTGCTCTCGTCCTGGGCCCGGAGATTGAAGAGCATGGAGGGCCAGCCCTCGTCGGCCGCCGTGCGCACGCTGTTGGTCAGACCACCGGTGGCACCCGACTTGAAGTGCATGTTGGCCTGGGACTCGCAGCTCGTGGGCTGGATCTTCTCGTTGAGCGTCTCCAGCGTCGTCAGCGTGGAGTTCTGGGTGTTGGACCAGTTGCTGCCGCTGTCGATATGGGCGGTGCTGCCCCCGATCCGCTGGAGCTGGATGGGTTCGGCATGGGCGTCGGCCGGGTACACGTGCTGGACGCGCGCGCTGAAGGTGGCGCCGAGGATCTGCTTGCCCTTGTAGAAGGACAGCGGGATCTGGAAGGCGACGCGGCGTACGCCGACGCCGGCGCAGGAGGCGGCGCTGTAGTCCGTCGGGCACCTGCCCACGCCCGCGCTTCCGGAGTACTGCCACTCGCCCACCGAGGGCTTGCCCGACATGACTGCGGTCCAGCCGGATCGGTCGGCGGTCTTCTGGATCGGGTCGATGACCACGGGGAAGACGGTCGCACCGTCACGCAGCAGCTTCTGATCGGGGACCAGGGTCAGCTTGTCCGCCGACACCTCGATGCCGAGAGGCGCGGCCTTCCCGCCGCCCCCCGGGCCCTCCAGGGCGGGAGCGAGCGCCGCAGCCGCGTCCTTCCCGGTGGGCGCGTCGGCGCGGGCCGCGGACAGCGACTGGGAGACTGCCTTGGGGCCCTTGCCGCGGGCGGCGGTCTCCTGCGAGGCGGCCGAGTCCCACATGCTTGGTGCACCGGACTGGAAGACCGTTCCACCGACCGCGCTGTCCTCGGCAGTGACGGCCCCGTTCGCGTTCTTCTGGTACTTCAGGCCCTTGGCCTTCAGGCCCAGGTCCAGTCGCTGGAGCCGTGGATCTGCCGCGGCCTGGGGGGTCTTGACGACGAGCAGGTGGCCGAAGCCGTTCGCCTCGGCGCGCACCTTGAGGTCCACACCCGGCAGGGCATCGGGGTAGGTGGCAGTATCACCGTCGAGCACCGGCGCGGCGAGCTTGCCGTAGGGCCAGGTCAGCGACATTTCACGGGTACCACGGCGCATCGTGACGAACGGCTTGCCCGCCGCCCCGTCGGAGAAGGTCAGGCCGACGGTGGCCGCCTTCGGGCCGACGCTGCCGTCCGCCCGCTTGACCAGGGTCTTGTCGATGTCGACCCACTTGCCGTTCTGAACGGCGTGCACCGGCTCGGTGTACTCGCGGGCCGTGTACGTACCGTCCGGCGCGGCGAAGATCTCCCGCTGCTCGGTGCGCAGGCCGAGGACCTCGACCTGCTTGCCGCTGTTGCGGGCGGCAGCAAGTGCTTCCGCTTCCGTCTGGACAGGGGTGCCGACGGCCACCGCCTCGGTGGCCGGGGGATCCGAGTCCGACGGCAGGCCGAGGCCTGCGGCCAGCACTGCGCCCGCCGTCACCACGGCGGCGAGAGAGGTACGCCGCAGCAGGGTCCGGCGGATGGCGGATGTCTGGTCGGCCATCACCGGACCGCCGTTCCGAAGGTGCTGGTGCCGGCCGGAATTCCGCCCTCACCGGGCTTGAAGGTCTGGATGGGGGCCCCGGCACTGCCGACGTTCCACGGGAAGAGGTAGACCGCTCGGCCTTCGGCCGGCCCGTAGGGCAGCCCGACGTAGAGGCCGGCGGTGCTGCTGCCGAGGCTCATGCCGGCGTACTGGCGCGTCGCGGCAGGCGTCGGCATGCCGTAGCCCGGTCCGAGGAGCACGTCGCTTTCCCCGGGGGGTCCGACCAGCGGCAGGATCTGCACCTGGCCGCGGTCGACGACGCCGCTCGTGCTCTCCTTGCCCGGTATGCCGACGGCCATGCGGGTGTTCTCCGGCGTGCTGACGCTGTCCGGCGCGGTGTTGACGGCCACGACACGCTGGCCGAAGTGGTCGCCGGATGTGGCGGTACCCGACACGCCGGTCGTGGCCTGGTCGACGTACTCCGTCTCCTGGAAGCCTCCCGCGGCGTTGAGACGGAAGACCTCCACCCCTCCCGAGTCCTGCGTCGTCGTCCGCTCCTCACCGGGGATACCGACGACCAGGAGGGACTCGGTCGTACTCGTGGCGCCTTCCGCCCGGTACGGCACGGCGGCGATCGACGTCCCGAAGCCGTCGCCCGTCTCACAGACACCGAACACGTTCGGGGAATCCTGGGTGATCACGTTCAGCGGCGTGGGCACGCCGGAGACCAGCGTGTGGCTGAACACCGTCACCGCGCCGGCGTCCACGACGTTCCCCTGGGCTTCGCCGGGGGAGCTGATGGCAAGGTGCGTGGGGGTGGCCGCGATGGAGGCACCGAACCGGTCGTACGGCTCCGCCGTGTCCGGGACCGCTCCGGCCGTCGCGGTGTCCTGGTTGATGATGCCGATGCTCACGGTCGAGGAACCCGAGACGTAGATCACCCCGCCCGCGTCGGGCGTGGTGCCGAGGTCTTCACCGGGAGCCCCGATGGCGAGGAAGGGCACACCCGTCGAGGACTTTCCGGCCGCGAGGGAGTAGCCCGTCCAGTCGTAGGCTTCGGCGGCGCCGGACAGCGGGGCCGCCCCCTGCAGGTACTGGATGCTCGCCTTGCCGGCGGCGAGGCCGGCCGGCGAACCGTAGACGACTACGGCCCGGCCTGCGTCGGGGCGGCCACCAACGTCCTCATACGGGATGCCGATCGCCAGATCGGCGCAGCCGTCGAGGTCTGCGTCGTAGACGGCCAGCGAGTAGCCGAACCCGTCGCCTGCTTCGGAGGCCCCGGCCTTGGCGCTCTCCTGGGTCAGTTCGAAGGTTCCCTTGCCACCGCCATACACGATGTGCACGACTCCGGCCTTGGAAGCGCCGTTGACGGTCGCGTCGGTGTCGGCGATCGCGGTGTCCCGGATGCCGTCACCGTTGAAGTCCGCTTCGGCTCCGGCGCAGCCGGTGGCCGCTGCGGCCGGACTCGCGAGGGGAGCCGACCCTGCCGTCAGTGCGAGGGCGAGGGCCGCGGACGACACGGCCAGCGTCCCTCTGGCGGCATACCGCCTGGCCGCACCGAGCGGCGCGTGCATTGTTCTGCTCACGTGATTGTTCTGCCTTTGTCAGTTCTTGCAGAGCGCTGAGCGGTGCCCGGAAGAACGTGAGAAGGACAGACCGTGGAGATGTGCAGCACAGAGCCCCCGCGCACGCGGGTCATGCGTGCGGCAGCTCATCCCCCCGCTCGTCAGTGGTCCCCACCCGTGACAAGCCGCGTAAAGCGTTCGGTTACTGTCGCCCACCTGATTGACATGTACAAGAGATGATGTCCGACATCAGGCGATCTTGATCTCTAACGAATTGGTCACGGTTGAGCAAAAAGGCCCCGCCCGATACCGAGATTCGGTATCGGGCGGGGCGGGTGGTGCGGGGACCCTAGGTCCTGATCAGGCTTCGGTCGGAGCCGAGACGGACGGCAGCGACTGCTGCTCGGCCGCCGCGGTCTTCTTCGTCGCCCGCTTCGCCGCGGTCTTCTTGGCGGTCGCCTTCTTCGCGACGGTCTTCTTGGCCGCCGTCGCCTTCTTGGCGGCGGTGGCCTTCTTCGCCGGGGCCTTCTTGGCGGCCGCCTTGCGGACCGTCTTCTTGGCCGCCGGGGCGGCCTCCTCGGCCTCTGCGGCCTCCACTGCCCCGGCCGGGGCCGGGGCGGCCTCGGGCTCGGCGGCGGGGGTCTCGACGACCACGACGGCAGCCTCCGCCGCGCCCGCCGGGGAACCGGCCGGTGCGGTGGCCTTACGGGTGGCACGCCGACGCGGACGGGCCGGGGCGGCCTCCGCCACGGGAGCCTCCTCGACCGGGGCCTCCTCGGCGGCCGGGGTGACCGGCTCGGCCGGGGCGACCGGCTCCGGCTGGGGCTCCGGGGCGGCCTCGACGACCGGCTCGGGCTCCGGGGCCGGGGCCGTCGCCTTGCGGGTGGCACGGCGACGGGTACGGCCCTTGGGGGCGGCCTCGACGGCCTCGACGTCCACGGCCTCGGCGACGACCTCGGCAACCGGCTCCAGCACCGTCTCGGCCGGCTCGGTGACCGGCTCGGCCTCGGCCACCGGCTCGGCGGCCGGGGCCGCGGCCTCGGCCGGAGCGGCCGCTCCGCGCGGGGCACCCGCCGGAGCGGTCGCCTTGCGAGTGGCACGGCGACGGCTGCGACGCCCGCTCAGGCCGGCCGCGGCTTCCGCCTCCGCCGGGCTGCTGTAGAGCTCCTCGTCCGCGACGAACGCCGGCTCGGGCAGCGCCACCGGCGCAGCGAGCTCGGCGGCCACCTCGGCCTCGGTCTCGGCTTCGAGGACCTCGCTCTCGACGGCCTCGACGCCCTCGATCTCGTGGTCGTGCTCGTGACCGCGGCCACCGCGGCGCTTGGCGCGCTTGCCGTTGCCACCGCCGCCGACCGCAGTCGGCGTCTCCATGTGCACGATCACACCGCGCCCGTTGCAGTGGACACAGGTCTCGGAGAAGGACTCCAGCAGGCCCTGGCCCACCCGCTTGCGGGTCATCTGGACCAGGCCCAGCGAGGTCACCTCGGCGACCTGGTGCTTCGTACGGTCTCGGCCCAGGCACTCCAGCATCCGCCGCAGGACCAGGTCGCGGTTCGACTCCAGGACCATGTCGATGAAGTCGATGACGACGATGCCGCCGAGGTCGCGCAGCCGCAGCTGGCGCACGATCTCCTCGGCCGCCTCCAGGTTGTTCCTGGTGACGGTCTCTTCGAGGTTGCCGCCCTGACCGGTGAACTTGCCGGTGTTGACGTCGATGACGATCATCGCCTCGGTCTTGTCGATCACGAGGGAACCGCCCGAAGGCAGCCACACCTTGCGATCGAGCGCCTTGGCGAGCTGCTCGTCGATCCGGTACGTCGCGAAGACGTCGACCTCGGAGGTCCAGCGCGACAGCCGGTCGGCCAGGTCCGGGGCCACGTGCGAGACGTAGCCGTGGATGGTCTCCCAGGCGCTGTCACCGCTCACGATGACCTTCGAGAAGTCCTCGTTGAAGATGTCGCGCACGACGCGGACGGTCATGTCCGGCTCGCCGTACAGCAGGCTCGGCGACGAGGTCGTGATCTGCTTCGACTTCTTCTGGATGTCCTCCCACTGGGCCTGCAGACGCTCGACGTCGCGGCGCAGCTCGTCCTCGCTCGCGCCCTCGGCGGCGGTGCGCACGATGACGCCCGCGTCCTCGGGGACGATCTTCTTGAGGATGGTCTTCAGACGCGCGCGCTCGGTGTCGGGCAGCTTGCGGCTGATGCCGGTCATCGAGCCCTCGGGCACGTAGACCAGGTAGCGGCCGGGCAGCGAGACCTGGCTGGTCAGGCGGGCGCCCTTGTGGCCGATCGGGTCCTTGGTGACCTGCACCAGGACCGACTGGCCGGACTTGAGGGCGGACTCGATGCGGCGCGGCCCGTTGGCCATGCCGAGCGCCTCGAAGTTGACCTCGCCGGCGTACAGGACCGCGTTGCGGCCCTTGCCGATGTCGATGAACGCGGCCTCCATCGACGGCAGCACGTTCTGGACCTTGCCCAGGTAGACGTTGCCGACGTACGAGGTGGCCTCTTCCTTGTTGACGTAGTGCTCGACGAGCACGTTGTCCTCGAGGACGCCGATCTGGGTGCGCTCGCCGCTCTGGCGGACGACCATGACGCGCTCGACGGCCTCGCGGCGCGCCAGGAACTCGGCCTCGGTGATGATCGGGACGCGGCGGCGGCCCTGCTCGCGGCCCTCGCGGCGGCGCTGCTTCTTCGCCTCCAGACGGGTCGAGCCCTTGATGGACTGCACCTCGTCGGACGGCTCGGCCTTCTCGCGCGCAGGGCGCGGCTCGCGAACCTTGACGACGGTGCGTACGCCGTCCTCCTCGCCCGCTTCGCCCTCGAAGCCGGTGTCACCGCTGCGGCGGCGACGGCGACGGCGGCGACGGCTGGAGCTGGAGCCCAGGGCGCCGGCCTCCTCCGCCTCTTCCTCTTCCTCGTCGAGCTCGGCGGCCTCCTGCTCGGCGGCCTCCTCCTCGTCCTCGGCGGACTCGTCCAGGTCGGCGGCCTCACCGCGGCGACGGCGACGTCCCCCACGACGGCGGCGCCGGGACGGGCGCTCGCCCGTCTCGTCGGCCTCGTCCTCGTCGAGCTCGGCGGCCTCGGCCTCGTCCTCCATGAGCTCGATGTCGGCCGGCGAGATCGGCGCGGACTCGGCGACCGGGGCGGCCTCGACCGCACCACGGCCACGGCGACGGCGACGGCCGGCCGGCTGTGCGGCGGGAGCCTGGACGACCTCGGCCTCGGCCTCCAGCTCCTCCTCTTCCTCGGCCTCTTCCGCCTCGACGGCTGCGGCGGCGGCCGCGGCGGCCATGGCGGCGGTCTCCGGGGTCTGGAACATCGGCTCGGTGAAGACCGGGGCCTGGAAGACGGCGACGGCGGGGCGCGTGGCGCGGCGGCCACGGGCCGGGGCGGCGGGCTCCTCGGCCGCGGGCTGCGCGGCCTCGGCCGGAGCGGCCGGGGCGGCGGACGCGGCGGAGCGGGTGGCGCGGCGGCGGCCGCCGCGCCTCGGGGAGTCCACCGCGTCGGCGACGGTGACGGTGGCCTTGGGGGCCTCCTCCACGACGGCCTCGGCGGCCGGAGCCTCCGGGGCGGCCGCGGCACGGGTGGCACGGCGACGGGCACGCGGCGCCGGAGCAGCGGCCTCCTCGGCAGCCGGGGCGGCCGGGGCGGCCGGGGCGGCAGCCTCGTCCGGAGCGGCCTCGGCTACCGGAGCGGCCTCGGCGGCGGGGGCCGCGACGGCACGGGTGGCACGACGGCGGGCCCGCGGCGCCGGAGCGGCGGTTTCCTCGGCCGCGGCCGGGGCTGCGGCCTCGACGACGACCTCGACGGCAGCGGCAGCGGCCTCGGGGGCCGCGACGGCGCGGGTGGCACGACGACGGGTACGGGCCGGGGCGGCGGCCGGAGCGGCCTCCTCGACGGGGGCGGCCGGCGCGCTCTCGGTCACCGCGGCGGCCGCTGCGGCAGCCGTCGCGCCGGGCGGTCCCGCGGGCCTCGACGCGGCACGGCGACGCCTGCGCGGAGGCAGGTTGTCGCTCGGGCTGCCGCTGTCGGCGCCACCGGTGGTGTTGTTGGTTTCGTTGTTGAGCATGCGGGCGGTTCTCCCGTCACGCTCCCGGGCGCCGCGGCTGACTTCCGGTCCGGCACGGCTCCGCACGATCAGCGCGGAACCGGCCTCCGGGGCGCGTTCGCCACACGGGAGCTCTGGTCCATGGCCGCCGGTTCCGTACGTCTTGTCCGTACGGCCTGGCGGAAGTCTTCAGGTCAGTGCGCGGCCCGACCCAGGTGGCTCCCGAGTGCCAGGGCTGCGCGACGACGACGATCCCTACGCGGCGGGACCTTCCGGCGCCTTCGCGTCGGCGGCTACGGCGGCCGTGGGTGGGGCGGCCGTGACAGCCTCGCGGTCGGGCGCGAGCGGGTCGGTCACCGTGCCGGACTCCTCGTCGAAGAGCCCCTGCGCCAGCCTGGTCACCGCTGCGGGGACCGGCGGCGCCAGGTCGGCCACAGCTCGGAGACCGGACAGGACGTCGTCGGGTCGCACGGCAGGTGTCAGATGCCGAACAACCAGGCGCAGTATCGCACAGGCACTGTCCAGCGGCCTATCAGCCGGGGCAGGAACCGACTCAAGGCTGACCACGGCCCCGCGGGTGTCGAAGGTGCGCATGCCGTTCTTGGTGCGGCGCTGCACCTCCACCGTCTCGGCGGCGAGGAAGGCCTCGACCGCCCGCTCGGCGTCGGCGCCCTCCACACCCTCCAGGCGCAGCTCCCACACGGAGGCCGTCAGCCGGTCGGCGAGCCCGGAGGTACGGGCCTCGACGGCCTCGGTGATGTCGAGCCCGACCGGCATCGACTCGTCGAGCAGTTCTCGGAGCTTCTCGGGGTCGCGGGGTGCAGCGAGGGCGATCTCAAGGTACTCGGCCTCGCTGCCCGTGCCGGTCGGCGCGGCGTTCGCGTACGACACCCGGGGGTGCGGGGTGAAGCCGGCCGAGTAGGCCATGGGCACCTCGGCACGCCGCAGTGCCCGCTCGAAAGCGCGCTGGAAGTCTCGGTGGCTGGTGAACCGGAGGCGGCCGCGCTTGGTGTAGCGCAGTCGGATGCGCTGCACCACCGGTGCGGGGGGCGGGCCTTCGGGCTGTCGCTTGCCCAGTGGTTCTTCTCCTTGTGCGGGGCTCCGCGGCTCGCGCGTCGCCCTGAGATCTGGTGAGCCGGCCCGTGCCGTGCCCGCCGGCTCACCCCCGCCGCGGGGGCGGGGAGCTCTCGGGGGCGGGCGCAGTGCCTGCGGCTGTCGTACTACCCAGAGTACGCGCCCGTGACCTCGCCGGTTCCCGGCCGGGGCCCCCGAACAGCGCCCTTCGCACTTCGGCCCGGACTTCCCGGACGGTGGCGCGGACGCTGCGCCACACCTCCCGCACGGCATGGCCGACCGGCGTCAGCACGTGCCGGTACACCTGCGCCACGGGCCACCCCACGAGCACCCACCCGACCAGCCGGACGCCCCGCCACACGGCCCGCAGGATCCGCCCGGCGACGTGCCAGGCCCAGACGAGCGCCTGCCCGAGGGGCGCGAGCACGTACACGCCGAGGGGCCGCAGCAGACAGCGGTAGAGCACCGAACCGGCCCAGGCCAGGGCATGCCCGACCGGGGTGAGCACGTACCGGTGGAGGGCCCCGCCCAGCCACAGCAGCCCTCGGCCGACCGGCGCGAGCACGTACCGCCACAGCCCCACCCAGGGCCAGACGAACAAAGCCATCCCGAGCACCCGCACCACCCGCGCCAGGCCCTTGGCGAGCGGAGCGAGCAGATACCGCATCCCGCCGCGCCCGGCCCAGAGGAACGCTTCACCGAGCGGACGGAAGAGGTACGCGTACAGGAACCGCCCGGCGGGAGCGAGCACGTGGACGTGGACCGGCTCGATCACATACCGCCACAACCCGACCCACGGCCAGACGAACACCAGCTTGAGCAGCACGGTCAGCACCCAGCCGATCGCGCGCAGCACCGGCTGGAGGACGTACACGGAGAAGGGCCCCAGCACGTGCCGCCGGACGGCCTGCCCGAACGCGACGAGCAGATCCCAAACCACCCGTACGGGCAGTACGACGATCAACGCCACGATCTTGACGGGTATCCGGACGACACCCACAAGACAGCCCTCGCCGCCGTCACCGGGATACCGCTTGTCGAGTTCCATGCCCATAGGGACACCCGAAACCCCCCAACCGTTGCGGCGAAGCCCCAGCTCAGTCGATGGGCTCCCGAACCCGGCCGCGTCCCGCCCGCGCCGCGATCTCCACAAGCGCCGCGTTCACCGTCTCCTCGACCGTGCGGGTGCCGAGCGCCTCGGCGGCGAGCGCCAGCGCTTCCTCGTCGATTTCGATCTTGGCCATCGACCGTCTCCTGGATAAGCGGATGTGAAATACCACCGGAAAGCAATAGCACATTGCATCTCTTGGGATCGATTCGCGAGCAGAACAGGCAGTAATCCCCGTCAGGGCACGTCATTTTCAGCCGACGCCGAACATGCACGGAAACCGGTTGCATTTCATCGGCATTCTTCTGACATGACTGAAAACCTGCGCGTACGCACATGGACAGACCCGTCGTGGACCGCGACAGACATCGCTCTCCTGGACGAGCTGGAGAGGGACGAGAAGTTCCTGCCGGTCGATGCCCCACGGGCCCTGCTGTCGGTACGGCTCTCAGAGGTCACGGCGAACACGACCTCACCCGCACGCCAGGAGCTCGATCTCCGCCTGCTCGCCCGGGAACGGGGCTACCGGGTCGTCGGAGTCGCACGCGACCTGAACGTCTCCGCCGCCACGGTCCCTCCGTGGCGTCGCCCTCAGCTCGGACCATGGCTCAGGGACAGAGCCCCCGAGTTCGACCTACTGCTCTTCTGGCAGCTGGACCGCCTGGTGCGGCGAGCAGCCGACCTGACCACGATGATCGACTGGTGCTTGAGGTTCGGAAAGAACCTGGTCTCCAGGCACGACCCCATCGACCTGGCGACAGAAGCCGGAAGGACACTCGCTGCGGTACTCGGCAGCATCGCCGAGATCGAGGCTGCCAACACGGGCATGCGGCGCGCGAGCCTGTGGAATTACGCGAAAACACAAACCGCGTGGCTTGTCGGCAAGCCCGCCTATGGCTACACCGTCGCCGAGGATGCAGACGGAAGAAGTGCCCTCGCCATCGACGAGAAGGCCCGACGTGCCCTGCATTGGTGCCGGGCCAGAGTCCTGCAGGGTGCCTCGGTACGGCGTTTGGCCAAGGTTCTGGTCCGCGCCGGAGTCTGCGGACCGGGCCTCACGGCCTCCACACTGCTCCGAAGACTTCGCAACCCTGCCCTGATGGGGTACCGCGTGGAAGAGGACAAGAAGGGGGGCGTTCGCCGCTCGAAGCTGCTACTCGGCAGGGAGGGTCATCCGATCCGCATCGCCGAAGCGATCTTCACCGAGGAGCAGTTCCAAGAACTGCAGACCACGCTCGACCAACGCTCCAAGGCCCAGCCCGCCCGTCGGCCCGGCGGGGCGACCGCATTCCTGGGCGTACTTGTCTGCGCGGACTGCGGCACGCATATGACCGCACAGAGGACGAGAAGCAACACCGGCAGGTGTTACGAGTACCTCCGGTGCCGTGCTTGCCGAGGCGGCGGGCAGGGCGCCCCCGATCCTCATTCCGTCTACGCAAGGCTCATGACGGATGTCCTGTCCATCCTCGGGGACGAGCCTGTTCGCATCAGGGAGTACGCGCGGAACCGATGGGTGGAGACGTCCACCGGCAAGACGTTCCGCCAATCCTGGGCGGAAGGTGGAATGGAGGCCATGGCCTCGGATCTCGTGCGGGCGGGCATCACGTGCAAGGTGACAAGGAGCAAGATCCCGAAGGTTCGCGCCCCCCGGATCCGCATGGAACTCGTGATTCCGGACGATGCACGTCAGCGGCTTGTGGTCGTGAGAGACGAGTTCGCGGCCGGCCTGTAGAAACACAGATGTCCCCCCGTCTTGCGACAGGGGGACATCCGCACGACATCACGCCTTCTTCGGCCCGCCACCCACGACACTCAGCGGCAGCAGCTTCTGGCCCGTCGGGCCGATCTGGATCTCCAGGCCGAGCTCCGGGCACACCCCGCAGTCGAAGCACGGGGTCCAGCGGCAGTCCTCGACCTCCGTCTCGTCGAGGGCGTCCTGCCAGTCCTCCCAGAGCCAGTCCTTGTCGAGACCGGAGTCCAGGTGGTCCCAGGGCAGGACCTCCTCGTATGTGCGCTCGCGGGTCGTGTACCAGGCCACGTCCACGCCGTGCGCCGGCAGCGTCTTCTCCGCGGCCTCCATCCAGCGGTCGTACGAGAAGTGCTCGCGCCAGCCGTCGAAACGGCCGCCCGACTCGTACACGGCGCGGATGACGTCGCCAATGCGGCGGTCGCCGCGCGAGAGGAGGCCCTCGACGATGCCCGGCTTCCCGTCGTGGTAGCGGAAGCCGATCGAGCGGCCGTACTTCTTGTCGCCGCGGATCTTGTCGCGCAGCTTCGTCAGGCGCGCGTCCGTCTCCTCGGCCGACAGCTGCGGGGCCCACTGGAACGGGGTGTGCGGCTTCGGCACGAAGCCGCCGATCGACACCGTGCAGCGGATGTCGTTCTGCCCGGAGACCTCGCGGCCCTTGGCGATGACGTTGACCGCCATGTCGCCGATCTGGAGCACGTCCTCGTCGGTCTCGGTCGGCAGGCCGCACATGAAGTACAGCTTCACCTGGCGCCAGCCGTTGCCGTACGCGGTGGCGACGGTGCGGATCAGGTCCTCTTCCGAGACCATCTTGTTGATGACCTTGCGCATGCGCTCGGAGCCGCCCTCGGGGGCGAAGGTCAGACCGGAGCGGCGCCCGTTGCGGGTCAGCTCGTTGGCCAGGTCGACGTTGAACGCGTCCACACGGGTCGACGGGAGGGACAGGCCCACCTTGTCGTCCGAGTACCGGTCCGCGAGGCCCTTGGCGATGTCCGCGATCTCGGTGTGGTCCGCCGAGGACAGGGACAGGAGGCCGACCTCCTCGAAGCCCGTCGCCTTGAGACCCTTCTCGACCATCTCGCCGATGCCGGTGATGCTTCGCTCCCGTACGGGGCGCGTGATCATGCCGGCCTGGCAGAAACGGCAGCCGCGGGTGCAGCCGCGGAAGATCTCGACGGACATCCGCTCGTGGACGGTCTCGGCGAGCGGGACCAGCGGCTGCTTCGGGTAGGGCCACTCGTCGAGGTCCATGACCGTGTGCTTGGACACGCGGTACGGGACGCCCGACTTGTTCGGGGCGACGCGCGCGATGCGGCCGTCGGGCAGGTAGTCGACGTCGTAGAAGCCCGGCACGTAGACCTGGCCGGTCTTGGCCAGGCGGAAGAGGACCTCCTCGCGCCCGCCCGGACGGCCCTCGGCCTTCCACGTGCGGATGATCTCGGTCATGTCGAGGACGGCCTGCTCGCCGTCGCCGATGACGGCGCAGTCGATGAACTCCGCGATCGGCTCGGGGTTGAAGGCCGCGTGGCCGCCCGCGAGGACGATCGGGTGGTCGACGGTGCGGTTCCTGGCCTCCAGCGGGATGCCCGCCAGGTCCAGGGCCGTGAGCATGTTCGTGTAGCCCAGCTCCGTGGAGAAGGACAGGCCGAACACGTCGAAGGCACCCACGGGGCGGTGGCTGTCCACGGTGAACTGCGGCACGTTGTGCTCGCGCATCAGCTCTTCGAGGTCCGGCCACACGCTGTACGTGCGCTCGGCGAGCACGCCCTCGCGCTCGTTCAGCACCTCGTACAGGATCATGACGCCCTGGTTGGGCAGCCCGACCTCGTACGCGTCCGGGTACATGAGCGCCCAGCGGACGTCACACGAATCCCACGGCTTGACGGTGGAGTTCAGTTCACCGCCGACGTACTGGATGGGCTTCTGCACATGCGGGAGCAGAGCTTCGAGCTGTGGGAAGACCGACTCGGACATCACGCGACTTTCGTGAAGCTGGCAAAGGGCGACTCTCAAGCGTAACCCGAGGCGCAGCCGCCTCCCACCGCCAAGATCACCGCCTAGGTGCCGAGGTCCGCCCGGAGCGCGGGGGCGGCAGCTTGATCCCATACATCCGGAAGTTCCCGTTCGTTCCGCTCTGCCAGGGCCTCCTCGCGGCCGTAGAGGACGCCCCAGGTGAAGGCGGACTCCCCCGCTCCGGCCGCTTGGACGGCGAGGTCGCGCAGGGCTTCGCGGGCGACGACGCCGTCCTGGTGGTCGCCGAGCAGGCTCTGGACGGATTTCATGGCCTTGGCCAGCTGTTTTGCCGGTTTGCCGAGCGCTGGTACGGCCGCCTCCGCCGCGTAGCGGGCGCGCTTGGCGGCCTTGCGGGCGTCGTGGAGGGCCAGGTCGCGCGGCGTGCCCGGTTCCAGGTCGAGGGCGGCCGCGACGCGGGTGGCGAGGCGTTCGTAGTCGCGCAGAATGGCCTTGGGCAGGGCCTGGGCGGCGGGCTTGTCCGCGGCGGGGAGCAGGGGCGGGTCGGCCAGCAGCGCGTCGAGGGTGTCGAGCAGGGCCGTGTACCGCTTGGCGTCGAGTACGGCGAGTGCGCGGCGCCGGGTGCCCGAGCGGCGGGTGGTGTTCCACACGCGCAGGCGGCTGCGGACGGGTCCGAGCACGAGGGTGCGCGGGAGCTCGGCGATGCGGGCCTGGAGGCGCTCGTACAGGACTTCCTGGTCGCGGTCGAGGCCGAGCTCGGCGGCCAGCCAGCGGAGCTCTTCGCCGACGGGGTCGGTGGCGTTGCGGTCGAGGACCTTGCGGTAGGTCTTGAAGGCGCTGCGCATCCGGCGGCAGGCGACCCGCATCTGGTGGACGGAGTCGGGCAGGCTGCGGCGGACGGCGGGGTCCTGGGCGATGAGGGCGTCACGCTGTTCGCGCAGGTACGAGAGGACGTGCGCGCCCGCGGTGGCATCGGCGGGGGCGGGCTCGGGCCGGGGCGGCGGTGCGGTGCCCGTCTCGGTGAGGGCCCGGGCGAGTTTGGAGGGGGCGTCGGAGATCCGGAGTCCGGCTTTGCGGAACTTCTTTTCGACGGAGTCGAGGAGGGCGGGGTCGATGCCGTCGGCGAGTTCGACCTCGACCTCGGTCCAGGCTGCGGCCGCGTCGCCGCGTTCGGCGCGGACGGCGTCGGTGGAGAGTTCGGCGAGGAGGGCTCCGTCGGCGTCGAGGAGGTGGGTGACGCGGCGGGAGGAGAGCAGCCGGACCTGGGGTTCCAGGGCGCTGTCGCGGACGCGGGAGCGGACGAGCGCGGTGAGGGAGCGGGGGACGGTGTCGCTGAGGGGCGCGGTGACCTCGTCGCGGACACCCGGGGAGACGGGCAGTTTGAGGTGCCAGCCGGCGTCGGCGCCGCCGGTGCGGCGCCTGAGGGTGAGGCCGTCGGCGGCGAGCCGCTGGTCGGGGGTGTCGTAGTAGACCGCGTCGAGGTCGACGGTGCCCTGGTCGGCGACGGCCGCGATCGCGGCCGTGCCGGTCAGGTCCGGGACTCCGCGTCGCTCGGCCTTGCTCGTCGTGAACTCGAATTTGCGCTCGATCTCGCGTTTCGTGTCCGCCATGGATTGAATTTAGTCCTGAACGGATCACGAAGGCAGGGTGAACGCCGAATCAACGGCGGAAGCGGCCGAAGACCGGCCCCCGCTAGGCCGACATCGGCCGTTGCACCCTGATCGACTGCAGCAGTCCCACCGCCACCCACACGGCGAACATCGACGATCCTCCGTAGGAGACGAACGGCAGGGGGAGCCCCGCCACCGGCATGATCCCGAGGGTCATCCCGATGTTCTCGAACGCCTGGAAGGCGAACCACGCGATGATCCCGGCGCACACGATCGTCCCGTAGAGCTCGGTGGTCTCCCGGGCGATCATGCTGGCCCGCCACAGCACGATGCCGAGCAGGACCAGGATCAGCCCGGCGCCGACGAAGCCCAGCTCCTCCCCCGCCACCGTGAAGACGAAGTCGGTCTGCTGTTCGGGCACGAATTGGCCGGTGGTCTGCGAGCCCTGGAAGAGCCCGGAGCCGGTCAGTCCGCCGGAGCCGATCGCGATGCGCGCCTGGTTGGTGTTGTAGCCGACGCCGGCGGGGTCGAGGTCCGGGTTGGCGAAGGCCGCGAAGCGGTTGATCTGGTACTCGTCGAGCACGCCGAGCTGCCAGATCAGGACGGCGCCGGCCGTGCCGGAGCCGAGCAGCCCGAGCACCCAGCGGTTGGAGGCGCCGGAGGCGAGCAGGACGCCGAGCACGATGATGACCATGACCATGACGGAGCCGAGGTCCGGCATCAGCATGACGATGCCCATCGGCGCGGCGGCCAGGCACAGCGCCTTGACCACCGTGCGGTGGTCGGGGTGGACGAGGTCGCCCGCGTCCACGCGCGTGGCCAGCAGCATGGCCATGACCAGGATGATCGTGATCTTCACGAACTCGGAGGGCTGGAGCGAGAAGCCGCCGCCGATCACGATCCACGCGTGGGCGCCGTTGATCGTGGCGCCGAGCGGGGTGAGCACGGCGAGGATGAGCACCAGGGAGAGCCCGTACAGGATCGGCACGGCGCCGCGCAGGGTGCGGTGGCCGAGCCAGATGGTGCCGATCATCAGCACGAGGCCGATGCCGGTGTTCATGGCGTGCCGGACCAGGAAGTAGTACGGGTCGCCCTGGTTGAGCTGGGTGCGGTTGCGGGTCGCCGACCACACCAGCAGGGCGCCGATGAAGGACAGGGCGAGCGCCGAGAGGAGTATCGGCCAGTCGAGCCGGCGCAGCACCGAGTCGCGCGAGGTCAGCTTGGCCAACGCGCCGCGCTCGGGCGCGTACCGGGATACGGAGAACTTGTTCGCGGTCTGCATCGGGGTCTCAGTCCTGCCGCGCGACGGGCGGGGCGGGGGGACCGGCGAGCGCGGGTACCGGTTCCTCCGGGGACGGGGGCACGTACGGCTTGATGTCGGGGGCGACGATGGAGCCGTCGGGCTCGATGGTGGGCAGCTTCGCCTCCGGCTTGAGCAGGAAGGCCTTCTCGACGTCCTGCTGACCGGCCATGTCGAGGCCGTAGATGGCGTTGTAGATGTTGCGGACGGCGGGGCCGGAGGCACCCGAGCCCGTACCGCCCTGGGAGATCGTCATCACGATCGTGAAGTCCTCGGTGTACGTGGCGAACCAGGAGGTGGTCTGCTTGCCGTAGACCTCGGCGGTGCCGGTCTTGGCGTGCATGGGGATCTGCTTCTGCGGCCAGCCGCCGAAGCGCCAGGCGGCGGTGCCGCGGGTGGCGACGCCCTCCAGCGCGGCGCCGATCTGGCGCCGGGTGGTCTCGGTCATGGGAAGCCGGCCGTGGGCCTGCGGCTTGATCATCTCGACCTGCTTGCCGTCGGCGCTGATGACGGCCTTGCCGATGGTCGGGTTCCACAGGGTGCCGCCGTTGCAGATGGCCGCGTAGATGGTGGCCATCTGGATCGGGGTGACGAGGGTGTCGCCCTGGCCGATGGAGTAGTTGATGGCGTCGCCGGCGCGCATGAGATTGCCTTCGAGGCAGTTCTCGTAGGACAGCAGCTCGACGTAGGTGCCGCCCTTCTTGCCGGTCTTGCACCACATGTCCTTGTTGGCCTGCCAGAACCGCTGCTTCCACGCGCGGTCCGGAACCCGGCCCTTCTCCTCGCCCGGCAGGTCCACGTGGGTCTCGGCGCCGAGGCCGAACTGGTGGGCGGTCTTGTAGAAGATCTCGGCCGGGGGCTTCTTCGGCTTGAGCCCGCCGTCCTTCAGCCACTCCTTGTGGCCGAGGGCGTAGAAGACGGTGTCGCAGGAGACTTCGAGGGCCCGGCCGAGGGTGATCGAGCCGTGCCCCTGCGATTCGAAGTTCCGGAAGACCTGGCCGCCGATGGAGTACGAGCTCGGGCAGGGGTACTCGCCGTCGAACTTGTACCCGGCGTTGACGGCGGCCGCGGTCGGGATGACCTTGAAGATGGAGCCCGGGGCCGCCTGGCCCTGGATCGCCCGGTTCATCAGCGGGACGTTGGACTCCTTGGCGGTGAGCTTGGCGTAGTCCTTGCCGGAGATCCCGCCGACCCAGACGTTCGGGTCGTACGTCGGCATGGAGGCCATGGCCACGACCCGGCCCGTCTTGGATTCCAGGACGACGACGGCGCCGGCGTCGGCCTTGTACGGGACGCCGGTGTTGCGGTCGACCTGCTTGCGGGCCTCGACCATGGCCGCGTTCAGCTCGAACTCGGCGACGCCCTGGACACGGGCGTCGATGCTGGTCACGAGGTGGGCGCCGGGGATGGTCGGGTCGTTCTTGGCCTGGCCCATGACCCGGCCGAGGTTGTCGACCTCGTAGCGGGTGACGCCGGACTTGCCGCGCAGGGTCCTGTCGTACGTGCGTTCCAGGCCGAAGCGGCCGACCTGGTCGGAGCGCAGCAGCGGCGAGTTGGTGGTCTTGGCCTTCTGGATCTCGTCGTCGGTGACCGGGGAGAGGTAGCCGAGCACCTGGCCGGTGTTGGCGCCGCCGGGCGCGGGGTAGCGGCGTACGGCGGTCGGCTCGGCGGTGATGCCGGGGAACTCCTCGGGGCGTTCGCGGATCTGGAGGGCCTGCTGGGTGGTGGCCTCGGTGGTGACCGGGATCGGCTGGTACGGGGAGCCGTTCCAGCAGGGCTTGGGGGTCTGGGAGTCGCAGATGCGGATCTTGTTCATGACGTCCTGCGGCTTCAGGTCCAGTACGCCGGAGAGCCTGGTCAGGACGTCCTTGCCCTTGTCCTTCATCTTCATCAGCGCCGTGCGGCTGGCGGAGACGACCAGGCGGGTCTCGTTGTCGGCGAGCGGGACACCGCGGGCGTCCAGGATCGAGCCGCGGACGGCAGGCTGGACGACCTGCTGGACGTGGTTGCTTTTGGCCTCGTGGTAGTACTCCGCCCCGTTGCGGATCTGGAGGTACCAGAGGCGCCCGCCGAGGGTGAACAGGAAGGAGAGGACGAGGACCTGGAGGATGACGAGCCGGATCTGCACCCGGGAGGTGCGGCCGGTCTCGGGGACATTGGTCACGGGAGCTCCCCCCTCACAGCTTCTTGACGCTCTTCACACTCTTGATTCCCTTGAGGCCCTTTATCCGGACTGCCTTGTTGGCGCGGCTGCGGGCGGTCCTCATGCGCAGGCCTCCGCGCTGGCTGCCGATCCGCAGACCGGTGCCGCCGGCGAGCCATCCGGCGGACACGTCGGTGCCCGTGGCGGGGCCGCCGTTCGCCTCGACGGCCAGGGGGTCGTTCTCGGCGCGGCGGGCCAGCGCCATGATGAACGGCACGGTGAACGGGGCGAGCAGCAGGTCGTAGAGGGTCGCGGTGAACAGCAGCCCGGTGAGCCCGACGTGGCGCGCGGCGGTGTCGCCGACGAGGGCGCCCACGCCGGCGTAGAGCAGGGTGGAGCCGATCGCGGCGGCGACGACGGTCAGCATCGGGCCCCAGGCGGAGCGGAACCGCCCGGAGTCGGGGCGGGCCAGGCCGGCGGCGTACCCGATGACGCAGAGGACGAGCGCGTACCGCCCGGCGGCGTGGTCGGCGGGCGGGGCCAGGTCGGCGAGGAGTCCGGCGGCGAAGCCGATGAGCGCGCCGCTGAGGTGCCCGTACACGAGGGCGAGGGCGACGACGGTGAGCAGGACCAGGTCGGGTACGGCGCCGGGCAGTTGCAGCCGGCCCAGGACGGCGACCTGGACGACGAGGGCGACCACGGCGAGCGTGGCCGAGAGCAGGATCCGGTTGAAGCGCATGACGGTCAGCTCCTACTCGTCGGCCGGCTTGGCGGGCCCGCTGGCGGACGGCGACGGGGTGACCGTGACGGTGACCGTCGGGGTCGGCTTCACCTCGGGCTTGGGGGGCAGAACGGCGTCGCGCGGGTCCTCGCGCGGCGGCATGACGACGACGCCGACGATGTCCAGGCGCGAGAAGCCGACGAACGGCCGGACCCAGATGGTGCGGGTCAGATCGCCGCGCGAGGGGTCGACCTTGACGACCTCTCCGATCGGGACGCCGGGTACGAACGGCTTGTTGCCGCGGGAGCCGAAGGTGACGAGCCGGTCGCCGGGGCTGACCTTGGCCTTGCCGTTGAGCATCTGGACGGACAGGGCGCGGTCGCCCTGGCCGGTGGCGAAGCCGAGTTCGCCGGTCTTCTCCAGGCGGGTGCCCACGGTGAAGTCGGGGTCGTTGGCGAGGACGACGGTGGCGGTGTCGGGGCCGACGGTGGCGACCCGGCCGACGAGTCCGTCCCCGTTGATGACGGTCATGTCGCGCTCGATGCCGTCCTTGCTGCCGGCGTCGATGGTGACGGTCCAGGAGAAGTTCTGGGCCGCTCCTATGGCGATGACCTCGGCGCCCTTGATGCCGTACTGTCCGGCGCCGGCCCGCTTGAGCATCTCGTCGAGCTCGCGGATCCGGCTGCGGGTCTGGTCGTCACTGCCCAGCTTGGCCTTCAGGGCGGCGTTCTCGCGCTCCAGCGTGGCGATGCGGTTGTGGCGCTCGCCGGAGTCCCGCACAGCCCCTATCGCGTTCGCGACAGGGTCGACCGCGGTCGCGACGCCCTCCTCGACCGGGCCGAAGACCGCTGCGGCGGCCTGCCGGGCGCCGTCGACCGGAGACTCCTCGCCTGCCCTGATGTCCACCGTGATCAATGCGAACGCGATGGCGATCAGGAGCACCAGGAGCAGCCGGCTTTCTCGTGTGTCCCTCACGTGCGGCGGCCGTGCCTTCCTCGTCAGAATTTTCTTTGTCTGTATATCAACGATCCGCCGTACGGGCGCGGCAGCGCCCGTACGGCGGATCCTTGGGTTCCGCATGGCCCCCGGAGGGGGTCTTCGTCAGCGCCGGGGCTGGGCGTCCAGGACCTGCTGGAGCGCCTCGAACTCCTCGACGCACTTGCCGGAGCCGAGGGCCACGGAGTCGAGGGGGTCCTCCGCGATGTGGATCGGCATGCCCGTCTCACGGCGCAGCCGCTCGTCGAGGCCGCGCAGCAGGGCGCCGCCGCCGGTCAGGACGATGCCGCGGTCCATGATGTCGCCGGAGAGCTCCGGCGGGCACTTGTCCAGGGTGGTCTTGACCGCGTCGACGATGGCGTTGACGGGCTCCTCGATGGCCTTGCGGACTTCGGCGGCGGAGATCACGACCGTCTTCGGGAGGCCGGAGACCAGGTCCCGGCCGCGGATCTCGGTGTGCTCGTCCTTGTCGAGGTCGTACGCCGACCCGATGGTGATCTTGATCTGCTCGGCGGTCCGCTCACCGAGGAGGAGCGAGTACTCCTTCTTGATGTGCTGGATGATCGCGTTGTCGAGCTCGTCGCCGGCCACCCGGATGGACTGCGCCGTGACGATTCCGCCGAGGGAGATGACGGCGACCTCGGTGGTGCCGCCGCCGATGTCCACGACCATGTTGCCGGTGGCCTCGTGGACGGGCAGGCCCGAGCCGATGGCGGCGGCCATGGGCTCCTCGATGATGTGCACCTGGCGGGCGCCCGCCTGGGTGGACGCCTCGATGACGGCGCGGCGCTCCACTCCCGTGATGCCGGAGGGGACGCAGACCACGACGCGCGGACGGGCCAGGTAGCGGCGCTTGTGGATCTTGAGGATGAAGTACCGGAGCATACGCTCGGTGATCTCGAAGTCGGCGATCACGCCGTCCTTGAGGGGCCTGACGGCGACGATGTTGCCGGGCGTCCGGCCGATCATCTTCTTCGCCTCGGAGCCGACCGCCAGGATGCCACCGGTGTTCGTGTTGATGGCGACCACGGACGGCTCGTTCAGGACGATCCCCCGGCCCCTCACGTACACCAGCGTGTTGGCGGTCCCGAGGTCGATCGCCATGTCACGGCCGATGAACGACATGTTGTTCCCCTTGTTCCCCATGAGGAGCGTCTGGCCTTCCGGTTGATAGCGGCTGCTGTCAGGTCGGCGAGGTGGGTGTGTGGGTGGAGGCCCCATCGTAATGCCGCAAGTACGAACACCGCGCGACGGGACTCCGGTAATCCCGCCGGAACGGGGACCCGCCCCCTTAGTGGTGACGACGTGTCCGGCACATGCGTTCCCGCAAGTGCCCGGCAATACCGAAGGGCGACCGAAATTACTTCGGTCGCCCCAGGTCATGAGCGCTATTCGGCTGATGTTGCGTCAGGAAGGACTCATCCGAGGACGGGGAAGAACAGCTTCAGCTCGCGCTCGGCGGACTCCTCGGAGTCCGATGCGTGGATGAGGTTCTCGCGGGTGATGGTGCCGAAATCCCCCCGGATGGAGCCGGGAGCCGCGGCGATCGGGTCAGTGGGTCCGGCCAGCTGGCGGACACCCTCGATCACGCGTTCCCCTTCGACGGCGAGGACGACGACGGGACCGCCGGCCATGAAGTCCATGAGGGGCTCGTAGAACGGGCGGCCCACGTGCTCCGCGTAGTGCGTCTCCAGCGTCTCGCGGCTCAGGGTGCGCAGCTCCAGCGCGGGAATGGTCCAGCCGGCCTTGCGCTCGATGCGGCCGATGATCTCGCCCACCAGGCCGCGACGGACGGCGTCCGGCTTGAGGATGACGAGAGTGCGCTGGGTCATGTCGTGGCTCCTTGCGGCAAACGGGTGCGGTCCAACGAGGCTACAGGGAGTCAGCAGGCCCCCTGCGCGCTCCCCCCGGCCCGCCCCGGCGGCCGCGCTCCGGCGGCCTCGGTCTCAGGCCTGGGCCTCGCTCTGGGCCGCCCAGCGGGCCTTGATCGCGTCGATCTTGCCGCCGTAGTGCACCGAGCACCACCACAGCCCCGCGAACACGGCCCCGAGGAAGAACATCATCGGGACGACGAACCCGCTCAGGACCAGGCCGATCTGCAGCGCCCAGCCGATCTGGACCGCGCCCGGACGCGACAGCATCCCGCACAGCAGCACCGACAGCAGCATGGCGACCCCGCAGACCGTCCAGACCGCCGCCTGCGTCAGGTCCGGGTTCTTCATGGCCACCAGCCCCGCGAAGCCGATCACGAAGAACTCGCCGATCAGCGTCGAAGCACACAGCGTGCGCATTCCTCAGCCCCTCTTCAGCAGCAGGCGGGCCTCGCCCACCGTGATCACGGAACCGGTCACCAGGACCCCGGCCCCTCCGTACTCGGCCTCTTCCTCCGCAAGGGTGATCGCCGCCTCCAGGGCGTCGTCCAGCCGCGGCTCCACCTGCACCCGGTCGGGCCCGAAGACCTCGACCGCGACCGCCGCCAGCTCGTCCGCGGACATCGCCCGGTGGCTGGAGTTCTCCGTGACGACGATCTCCGCGAAGATCGGCTCGAAGGCCTCGAGAACCCCCTTCACGTCCTTGCCCTCGCTCGCGGCCATGACCCCGATCAGCCGGCTGAAGCCGAAGGCCTCGGTCACCGCCTCCGCCGTGACCTGCGCGCCCGCCGGGTTGTGCGCCGCGTCCAGGACCACCGTCGGGCTGCGCCGCACGACCTCCATCCGGCCCGGCGAGGTCACCGAGGCGAAGGCCCTGCGTACGGTCTCCAGGTCCAGCTCCCGGGACTGCTGCGCCCCGACGCCGAAGAAGGCCTCGACCGCCGCCAGCGCGACCGCGGCGTTGTGCGCCATGTGGGCCCCGTACAGCGGCAGGAAGATGCCGTCGTACTCGCCGCCCACGCCGCGCAGCGTCAGCATCTGCCCGCCGACCGCCACCTCGCGCGAGACGACGCCGAACTCCATGCCCTCGCGGGCGACCGTCGCGTCGACCTCGACGGCCTTCTTCAGCAGCACCTGCGCCGCGTCCACCGGCTGCTGCGCGAGGATCACGGTGGCGTCCTGCTTGATGATGCCGCCCTTCTCCCCCGCGATCTCACCGGGCGTGGCGCCCAGGCGGTCCGTGTGGTCCAGGCTGATGGGGGTGATCACCGCGACCGAGGCGTCGATCACGTTGGTCGCGTCCCAGGTGCCGCCCATGCCGACCTCGACGACGGCCGCGTCGACCGGGGCGTCCGCGAACGCCGCGTACGCCATACCGGTGAGCACCTCGAAGAAGGACAGCCGGAACTCCTCGGAGGCGTCGACCATCTCCACGTACGGCTTGATGTCGTAGTACGTCTCGACGAAGCGCTCGGCAGTGATCGGCGCCCCGTCCAGGCTGATGCGCTCGGTGACGGACTGCACGTGCGGGCTCGTGTAGCGGCCGGTGCGCAGCTCGAAGGCGTTCAGCAGGGCCTCGATCATGCGGGCGGTGCTGGTCTTGCCGTTGGTGCCGGTGACGTGGATGGAGGGGTACGCGCGCTGCGGTTCGCCCAGGACGTCCATCAGCGCGGCGATGCGCGTCACGGACGGCTCCAGCTTGGTCTCGCCCCAGCGGGTGGAGAGCTCCTGCTCCACCTCCTGGAGCGCCCTCGCCACCTCCGGGTCGACGGGCTGCGCGGGCACCGGTTCGCCCTGGGGCGGTCCGGCCTGGGCGCGCAGGGTGCGGCTGCCGGCCTCGATCACCGCCAGGTCGGGGTCGCGGTCGGACTCTTCGGCCACGATCCGTTCGAAGACCTCGAAGGTCTCGTCGCGGTCGTCGGGTCCGTTGCTCTCGGGCTGCTGCTCACTCACGAGGCCAGTCTACGGACGGAGGGCCCGCGGACTTTCGACCCGGCCGTTTCGGGACGTTCGGCGAGGGATGCGACCGGATCGTTATGCAAATCCTATGGAAGGGAGATCAGGGAACAAATGCCTCAGGTGCGCAAGGCCGTGCCCGGGCGCCGGCCACGTACCCGAGGGTGGCCGGGACCGCGGGCCGGCGCCCCCGGTGGCGGCCGACCGACACTCCGGACAAGTCGGGCCGACGCCGTCGAGGGGCCGCGCAGCGCCGTGGGGTCAGGGCGCGGAATCAGTGCCCGGACCGGCGTAGTCGGAGCCGAAACAGGTCCGGATCTCCCGCTCGGTGTCCGGGCGCCCCGCGAAGTCCAGCCGGGAGCCCTCCTCCTTGGGAGCGGCCTTGGGGTCGGAGTCGAAGGTGACCGACCACCAGTACACGCCCGCCATCCGCCGCTCCCGGACGACCTCGCAGACCGCCTTGTACCAGTTGGCCTGCACCGCGGGGTTCGCCTTGCGCTTCGCGTAGAAGTCGCCGGGAGCCCGGTACGCCCCGTCCATGGCGCTGATGCCCGCCTCGGAGAGGACGATCCGCGGCAGCGCGTCCTTGCTCTTCTTGTCCAGCCAGGCGTTCCAGCCGTCGACGAGCCGGTCCACGGGGGCGTCGTCGGGGACCATGACGGGGAAGTACGCGTCGACGCCGAGCCGCTTGACGGGCACCGCGATGCGGCCGCCCACGTAGTTGTCCCAGTTGGCGTCGTAGGACACCTCGCCCTTGAACCGCTTCCCGGCCGCCGCGATCAGGGTCTTCCAGCCCGGGTCGCCCTCCATCGAGTTCAGCTCCGTGCCGATCACGAACGTCGCCGCCTGCTGCCGCTGGGCCGCGTCGAGGTACGGGCCGAGCATGGCCTCGTACGCATCGAACCAGGCCTCCTTGTCGGCCGGCTCGATGTTGCCGCGCCAGCCCTTCGGCGGGACGAGGACCGCCTCGTCCAGGGTCGGGCGGACGGTGGTGCGCAGTCCCGCGTCGTGGAAGACGCGCAGGACCGTCTCAAGGTGTGCGGGCGTCGGGGTGCCCTTGCCGGCCGCGAGCTTCGTCGACGTGCGGCCCTCCGTGTAGAAGGGGAAGGAGACGGAGACCGAGTTGGCCTTCAGCCCGACGAGGTAGGCGGCCTGCTCCCGCGCCTTCTTCTCGACGTACGCGTCGCTGCGCTCCTTCTTGTCCTCCCAGAAGATCTGGACGCCCCACTCGGGCATGCCCGCCTTCCAGGGCCGGTCCACCTTCGGCAGGGGCCCGGTGGGCTCTGCGGGCTCGGCCGGCTCCTCGGCCGCAGCGCCGCCCCCGGCGGCCACAACGGTGTCGCCGCCGCGGCCCTTGGCGGGCGGCGGGTCGTGCAGGACCAGGACCGGCTTGACGGAGCCGGGCCGCCAGCGCAGGGGGTGGTCGCCGACCACGAACGGCAGCCCGATGACCAGAGAGGTCACGGTCACCGGCAGGATCGCGAGCAACGGGACCTTGGAACGCTTCGTCTTCTCGTTCTTCACGAGGGGCTCTCGGTTTCTCATGCGGGCTTGGCGATGACGACGAACTTGTTCTCTTCGCGCTTGACGAACTTGATCAGCCCGCGCAGACCGCCGAGCCCTTCCAGCACGGAGAACACCGGGATGAGGACGAGCACGGCGAGCGGCTCCCACCAGCGCCGCCTGCCGTTCGCCGAGACCAGGGCGTTGAGCCGCAGCCCCTCCCAGTACGTCCAGATGACGTACGCGAAGTTGAGCGCCCACATGAACACGACGGACTGGGCCACAGGAGAGGTGTTGAAATCGCCGACGAGCCAGGCCACCAGGAGCACGGTCGCGATGTGCTGGAGCGGCCCGATGACCCAGGTGACCACGCAGAGCAACAGGAACCAGCGGTACCGCAGCGGCAGCGTGCGGTTGAAGCAGAGGGCGACCAGACCCCAGGCCCAGCGTTCGCGCTGTTTGACGAAATCCTTCGTGGTGGCCGGCGAGGCGCCGTAACAGCGGCCGTTGAACCAGTCGCTGCGGCCGGGATACGTGCGGCAGAACGTCAGCGCCAGCTGCGCGTCCTCGACGATGGCCTTCGGGCCGAAGTCCCAGCCGATGGCCGCCTCGACGGAGGCACGGAGCAGCAGCAGCTCCCCGTGCACGCCGGCGACCGGGGTGCCCAGACCGGTGAGGGCGCGGAACCGGGCTATGTCGTCGGCCGGCCGGACCGCGTCGGCCAGCCAGGTGAACCGGTTCACGGCGTTCTCGCGCGGGTAGGCGAGGATCCCCTGCGCCATGTGCTTGCCCTCGTCGCCGGCCCGCCGCTGGCGGTTGACGAACTGGGCCATGGATGCGGCGGTGTCGGGGCCGACTCCGGTGTCGTCGTCCATGTGCAGCACCCAGACGTCGTCGAGGGCCTCGCCCTCGTCGATCCGCAGCTCGTGCGCGTAGTGGTTCGCACGGGCCTTGAAACGGGTGCCGTTCGCCGTCTCGTACGCCTTGGGCACGGTGACCACGCGGATCAGGGGGTCCGTCGCGGCCAGGTCGCCGATCCGCTCGGCCGCCTCGCAGCCCTCTTCCGTGAGGACGTCGACGCGCATGCGCGGGAAGTACGGGGGGAGGTGTTCCACGTAGCTGAGGACCGAGCGCTCCAGCGCCGGGTACGTGTCGTGGCGGCCGATGGTCGGCACGAGCACGATGAGGAAGTCCTCGTCCACCGGAGCCGGCGGGACCATCCGGTGCGCCTTGCGCAGTCGGCGGCGGATCAGCAGGGCGCCCTGGAGACCGACCATGACGCCGATGCCGGGCAGCGACCAGACGACCGACAGCGTCCAGCCCAGCGGGGTCGGGTTCGGCTGGAACGCCCACAGGCCGAAGCCGGCGAGTATCAGGAAGGGCAGCAGGAAGGCCAGTACGCCGGGCTTCCAGTCGGCATGGCGCTGCACCAGCTTCGCATCGCGACGGGACGTGGTCGCGACCTCTTGTAACGGGGCGAGGGTCATGGGAAGGGTCCTTCGGGGTTCCTACTGTTGCTGTGGGGGCTGCTGAGGCCAGGAGGGCTGACCGCCGTACGGGCCAAGCCCATAGCCGGGCTGGGGCTGCTGGGGCTGCGGCTGGGGCTGCGGCTGGGCGTAGCCCGTCTGCGGCAACTGCGGCCCGGGCTGCGCCGGGTAGGACGGCGCAGGCCCGAACCCGTGCGGCGGCTGGGGCGGTTGAGGCGCCTGCGGCTGCTGGGGTTGTGGATGCTGGGGCTGCGCTACCTGCTGCGCGGCCGCACGCAGGGCCTGCTCGTGGGCCTGCCGGGCCTCGTGCGCCTGCTGGGTCCACGGATTCACCGGCGGCTGCCACGGTTCGTACGCGGCGAAGTCCCGCAGCAGCAGCACGATGAGGGCGCAGGTCACGAGGGTCCCGGCAGCGAAGGTCGCCAGTTTCAGCCCGCCCTGGACGGTCGAGAAGAAGTACTCGGCCTGCCTGTCCTCGAACAGGGCGCCGGTCAGGCTGCGCACCCGGTTGTAGCCCTCGATGGCCGCGCCGCCGATGATGATCCCCCGGCCGAGGGTGTTCCCGCGCAGGACCAGAAGGCCGCCCGCCACATAGACGACGCCCCAGTTGAGGTTGAACGTCTCTGCGGATCCGGAGCGGTCGCTCGTGCCGTAGTAGACGATGCCCTTGAGGAAGTCGGCGACGCCGACCTGCCAGAAGCAGTTGTACACGGCCCAGAGGAGCAGGATGCCTGCCCAGCCCATGGCCACGAAGGCGGCCGCACGGTGGGCACGTGGCGTTGACGCGCTCAACTTCACTCCACTTCGAAGGTTCCGTCGTGCAAGGCGAGCCATTGCACTCCCACGGGGCCCGATTCCCGGCCGCCGGTGATCGTCTTGGGGTCGTCGTACGTCTGCCGCACATCGGCGTCGGGGTTCTTCGCGGTGAGTCCGTCACCCCACACGGTCCACAGCACCCAGGGGGCCTGGTCGAGCGTCGTGCGCTGGGCGGCGCCCAGTGGCACGTGGAAGGACTCCGCGAGGATCCGCGGCTTGCCGTAGTCCGCCAGACCGCGGTGCCACGTCGACGTCCAGGCACCGGGGTCGAACGGCCGGTCCGGGGTTCCGCTGTAGTCGTCGACGCCGACCACGTCCACGTACTCGCCGCCGGGGTAGTAGTCCCACGGATCGCTGCCGTGGACACCGTCCCAGGCGGTGGGCGCCCAGACGAAGATGAGGTTGTGCAGGCCCCGGGAGCCCACCAGGTAGTGGTAGAGCAGCTCCCACAGGGCCTTGTACTGCCCGGGTTTCAGCCCCGCCCACCAGAAGCTCTGCTCCCCGCCGAGGGAGTTCATCTCGTGGTACGGGCGCAGCAGTACGGGTACGTCGTACGCGGCCAGGTAGCCGAGGTGGTCCGCGAGGAACGACAGGTCGAGCAGGAGCGCGGCGTGTTCCGGGGATCCGGGGGTGAGCACCCGGTCGATCCAGCCCGGATCCTTCGCCGAGGGCGCGTTGCGGCGCAGCGTCTGGTCGTAGCTCTTGACCGGGCTGCCCGGCCAGGGCTGGTGGAACGACATCCCGACCAGGCCGGCGGGGGCTCCCCCGTTCGCCGGCAGCACGGTCTTGGTGTCGTTCCAGAGGCGTTCGGTCCCGGTCGGGTTGTACGAGCCGTCGTCCCTGCGGGGCAGTCCGTGCCAGACGCCCAGGGCGAGGTCCACGACGTCGTTCGTATAGGTCCAGAACTCGCGGCGGGCGGGCCAGGCGGCGCGCGAGTAATCCCGTGCCTCGCCGACGCCCCAGCGCTCCTGCTGGTAGCCGGGGCCCAGGTCCAGTTCGAGGAAGGCCGGCAGCTTCCCCGTGATGTCCTGGGGCTTGCGGTAGTAGTAGCCGGGTGGCTTGGGACCGCTGTGGTCGCCGTACTCCGGGTTGTACCGCTCGTTGTGCACCTCGGCGTGCTGGCCCATGAGGGTGCCGCGGCGCCGTCCGGCCCGGGCGTCCGCCTCCAGCCCGGCCAGTAATCGGTACACGGCCTGGGCCGTCTTGGAGGCCTTGGGGTCCCGCGACAGCAGGTCCTTCTGGAGTCCTGCGGCGGGCGCGCGCGAGGTGCTGAAGGCCGCCACCGTGGCGAGGGCACCGCCCGTGGCCGCGGTCGCCGCCGCTCCCAGGAGGAGATTGCGCCGTTTCACCCCGCGGACTGACGCGTCGCGGACTGACGCGTCGTGCCTCAATACGTCGCGGCCTAACGCGTCGCGGCCTAACGCGTCGCGACCCATCACTCCGAGCCCCCCTCGGTCGACAACGGCCCCCGTCGACTGCACGAAACCCCCGGGGCCGCTGTCACCCTACGCGTCGGCCCCCGAGCGATGTGCTCGGGGGCCGATGGTTCACCGTTTGTTACGTGTTACGCGGCGGGCAGCGCGTCCAGCTGGGACTGGATCCGGGCGATGTCCGCCTCGGACTTGGCCAGCCGGCCCTTGATCTTGTCCACGACGTTGTCGGGGGCCTTGGCCAGGAAGGCCTCGTTCCCGAGCTTCGCCTCGGCCTGCTGCTTCTCCTTCTCCGCGGCCGCGAGGTCCTTGGAGAGGCGCTTGCGCTCGGCGGCCACGTCGATCGTGCCCGACAGGTCGAGCGCAACGGTGGCGCCGGCGACCGGCAGGGTGGCGGTGGCGGTGAAGCCCTCGCCCTCCGGCTGGAGGCGCAGCAGCTGGCGCACGGCTGCCTCGTGCGCGGCGAGCCGCGTACCGGACAGGTCCAGGCGGGCCGGGACCTTCTGGCCGTCCTGGAGGCCCTGCTCCTTGCGGAACCGGCGGACCTCGGTGACGACGGCCTGGACGCTCTCGATCTCGTCCTCGGCGGCCTCGTCACGGAAGCCGCTGTCCTTCGGCCACTCGGCGATGACGAGCGACTCACGCCCGGTCAGCGTGGTCCACAGCGTCTCGGTGACGAACGGGACCACCGGGTGCAGCAGCCGCAGCATGACGTCGATGACCTCGCCCAGCACCCGGCCGGAGACCTTGGCCTGCTCGCCGCCCGCGAAGAACGTCGTCTTCGACAGCTCGACGTACCAGTCGAAGACCTCGTCCCACGCGAAGTGGTACAGGGCCTCGCTGAGCTTCGAGAACTGGAAGTCCTCGTAGTACGCGTCGACCTGGGAGACCGTCTTGTTGAGGCGGGACAGGATCCAGCGGTCGGTCGCCGACATCTGCTCGGGGGCCGGCAGCTCGCCCTCGATGGTGGCGCCGTTCATCAGCGCGAAGCGCGTGGCGTTCCAGATCTTGTTGGCGAACTTGCTGGACGCCTGGACCCAGTCCTCGCCGATCGGCACGTCGGTGCCCGGGTTGGCGCCCTTGGCCAGGGTGAAGCGGACGGCGTCGGAGCCGTACTTGTCCATCCAGTCCAGCGGGTCGACGACGTTGCCGAAGGACTTCGACATCTTCTTGCCGCGCTCGTCGCGGACCAGGCCGGTCAGCGCGATCGTCTTGAACGGTGCCTCGCCGTCCATGGCGTACAGGCCGAACATCATCATCCGGGCGACCCAGAAGAAGATGATGTCGTGGCCGGTGAGCAGGACGTCGGTGGAGTAGAACTTCGCCAGGTCCGGGGTCTTCTCCGGCCAGCCGAGCGTGGAGAACGGCCACAGGCCGGAGGAGAACCAGGTGTCGAGGACGTCCGTGTCCTGGTGCCAGCCCTCGCCGGTGGGCGCCTCGTCGTCCGGGCCGACGCAGACGATCTCGCCGTCCGGGCCGTACCAGACGGGGATCCGGTGGCCCCACCACAGCTGGCGCGAAATGCACCAGTCGTTGAGGTTGTCGACCCAGTCGAAGTACCGCTTCGACATCTCCTCGGGGTGGATCGAGACGCGGCCGTCGCGGACGGCGTCGCCGGCGGCCTTGGCCAGCGTCTCGACCTTGACCCACCACTGCAGCGACAGGCGCGGCTCGACGGTGGTGCTGCAGCGCGAGCAGTGCCCGACGGAGTGCAGGTACGGGCGCTTCTCCGCGACGATGCGGCCCTGCTGCCGCAGCGCGCCGACGACCGCGGACCGGGCCTCGAAGCGGTCCAGGCCGAGGAAGGGGCCGTGGACGGTGATGACACCGCGCTCGTCCATGATCGTCATGGACGGCAGGTCGTGGCGCTGCCCGATGGCGAAGTCGTTCGGGTCGTGCGCCGGGGTCACCTTGACGCAGCCGGTGCCGAACTCGGGGTCGACGTGCGTGTCCGCGACGACCGGGATGGAGCGATCGGTGAGCGGCAGCTTGATGAGCTTGCCGATCAGGTGCTTGTAGCGCTCGTCGTCCGGGTGGACGGCAATGGCCGTGTCACCGAGCATCGTCTCGGCGCGGGTCGTGGCGACGACCAGGGTGTCCTCGCCCTCGCCGTACTTGATCGAGACGAGCTCGCCCGCGTCCTCCTGGTACTCCACCTCGATGTCGGAGATGGCCGTGAGGCAGCGGGGGCACCAGTTGATGATGCGCTCGGCGCGGTAGATCAGGCCGTCGTCGTAGAGCCGCTTGAAGATCGTCTGGACGGCCTTGGACAGGCCCTCGTCCATGGTGAAGCGCTCGCGCGACCAGTCGACGCCGTCGCCGAGGCGGCGCATCTGGCCGAGGATCTTGCCGCCGTACTCTTCCTTCCACTGCCAGACGCGCTCGACGAACTCCTCGCGGCCCAGGTCGTGGCGGGACTTGCCCTCCTCGGCGAGCTGCTGCTCGACCTTGTTCTGGGTGGCGATGCCGGCGTGGTCCATACCGGGCAGCCACAGCGACTCGAACCCCTGCATCCGCTTGCGGCGGGTCAGGGCGTCCATGAGCGTGTGCTGGAAGGCGTGCCCCAGGTGCAGGGAGCCGGTGACGTTCGGCGGCGGGATGACGATGGTGTACGCGGGCTTCTCGCTCGCGGCATCGGCCGTGAAGTACCCACGCTCTACCCAGCGCTCGTAGAGCTTCCCCTCTACCTCGGCCGGAGCGTACGCGGTCGGCAGTTCGGGGTTGGGGCTGCTGGGTGTCTGCGTGTTCTCGGTCACGAGGCACAGGATACGGGCGGCCCCGCCTCCGTTACGAATCGATACCACCCCCGGGGATCCATTGACCTGAGCATGCAGATCGGGCTCGATGTGCGCATGAACGAGCTCACCCAGCAGGCCGTCCAGGCGCCTGCCGCCCCGCCGAAGAGGAAGCGCGCGCTGAAGACGGCCGGGACGGTGCTCGCCCTCGCGGCGGGGCTGGTGATCGGGCGCATGGGCATGAACGCGCTGCTCGGAGACGGCGCCCCGGACGACGCGGGCCGCTACCGGCTGACGCCTCCGGCCTCCTTCCAGAGCCTGGCGCTCCAGAACTCGGGTCCGCGGGTCGACGCCATCAAGCAGGGCCAGGGGCCGGCGAAGGCGGGCGCGACGAACGTCGCCGTCGTGTACGCGGACCAGTCGGGCACCGCGCGGCTGGTGGTCAGCGGCGCCTTCGGCCGGTTCGGCGACCAGGACCCGGGCGCGGCGCTGACGCAGAGCCTGCAGGGCATGGGGTCGGTCTCGGGGGTCACGACCCACGAGGCCGGGGCGCCCACGGGCGGCGCCATGCGCTGCGGCACGCTCGACGTCGGCTCCGGCGCCGGGACGCTCCCGCTCTGCATGTGGGCCGACCACAGCACGCTGGTGACGGTCACCGTCCCGGTCGAGAACCAGCCGATGGCGATCGACGCCCTCGCGTCGCAGGCCAGGGCCCTGCGCGAGGCGATGGAAGTCCCGACGGCGTCGTAGTTCCGTAACGCCTGTGCCCCCGGCGACCGCACCTGCAGGGACTTCCGCCAAGATATGGGGAACATAAGAAAGTCCTAAAGGGGGACGCGGGTATGAGTTACAACCAGCCAGGGCCGTACGGACAGCCGCCTCAGCAGCCGGGACCGTACGGCGGGCCGCCGCCGCAGCCGGGACCGTACGGACAGCCCGCCCCGCAGCCCGGCTACGGCTACCCGCAGCAGCCCCCGCAGGGCTACCCCCAGCAGCCCCAGCAGCCGGGCTACGGCTACCAGCAGCCCGGCATGCCGCCGCAGCAGCCCCCATATGGCGGAATGCCGCAGCAGCCGAAGAAGTCCAAGGCGGGCGTGGTCATCGGCGTGATCGTCGCCGTGGCGGTCATCGCGGGCGGCGGCTGGTACCTCACGAAGGGCGGCGGCGCCTCGGGCTCGGTCGCCTCGGACACCAAGGGCTACAAGCTGGTCGCCCCGGAGTCGGTGGACGACTTCAAGAAGGACCCGAAGTCCAAGGACAAGCCCATGACCGACGAGGACAAGACCGAGGCGGAGGCCGCCGGCATCAAGAACCCCACCAAGGTGGCGCAGCAGTACCAGTCCGGCGACCCGAGCAACCCGCTGTCGGCCAAGGGCCTGACCTTCTCCGGCTACTACGGCGACATCGCGGACCCGGAGAAGTCGGTGGACGCGTACTTCACCGCCTTCAAGCTGAAGGCCTCACAGACCGACGAGAAGTCGACGGTCGAGCTCGTCGGCAGCCCCAAGTCGGTCACCCCGGCCGGCTTCAAGGGCGCCGTGCTCAAGTGCCAGGAACTCAAGTTCTCGTCCAAGAACCCGGCGGCGGTCAAGGGGCCCAAGGAATACACGCTGCCCATCTGCATCTGGGGTGACTACAGCACCCTGAGCGTGGTCAGCGCCAGCGACGTGGCCTCCATCCTGGCCGGCAAGCCGGGCTACACCCTGGAGCAGACCGGGGACCTCGCCGCCAAGCTTTACAAGACTGCCCGCGTGAAGAAGTAGCGGGCCGGTCCACCCCACGCAGAAGGGGTGCTCCGGTCGGGGGCACCCCTTCTGCGTGTGCTGTTCAGGCGCCGGTCAGGCCGACTTCTCCTGCGGGCCCTGGTCCTTCGGGACGATGCGGGGGACCAGCGTCGGGTTGACGTTGGAGCGGACCACGTCGGCCGTGATGACCACGCGGGCCACGTCCTTGCGGGACGGGACCTCGTACATCACCGACATCAGGACCTCCTCCATGATGGCGCGCAGGCCGCGCGCGCCCGTCTGGCGGAGGATCGCCTGGTCCGCGATGGCTTCGAGCGCCTCGCGTTCGAAGTCCAGCTCGACGCCGTCGAGTTCGAACAGCCGCTGGTACTGCTTCACCAGCGCGTTGCGCGGCTCCACCAGGATCTGCAGCAGCGCCTCGCGGTCCAGGTTGTGGACCGAGGTGATGACGGGCAGACGGCCGATGAACTCGGGGATCATCCCGAACTTCACCAGGTCCTCCGGCATGACCTCCTGGAACTGGTCGCTCGCCTCGATCTCGCGCTTCGAACGGATCGTCGCCCCGAAGCCGATGCCCTTGGCGCCCGCACGCGACTCGATGATCTTCTCCAGGCCGGCGAAGGCGCCGCCCACGATGAAGAGCACGTTCGTCGTGTCGATCTGGATGAACTCCTGGTGCGGGTGCTTGCGGCCGCCCTGCGGCGGGACCGACGCCGTCGTGCCCTCCAGGATCTTCAGCAGGGCCTGCTGGACGCCCTCGCCCGAGACATCGCGGGTGATCGACGGGTTCTCGCTCTTGCGGGCGACCTTGTCGATCTCGTCGATGTAGATGATCCCGGTCTCGGCCTTCTTGACGTCGTAGTCGGCCGCCTGGATCAGCTTGAGCAGGATGTTCTCGACGTCCTCGCCCACGTACCCGGCCTCCGTCAGCGCCGTCGCGTCGGCGATGGCGAACGGGACGTTGAGCATGCGCGCGAGCGTCTGGGCCAGCAGCGTCTTGCCGGAGCCCGTCGGCCCCAGCAGCAGGATGTTGGACTTCGCGAGCTCGATCGCGTCGTCCCGGCCCTGCGCGCCGCCGTTCTCGCCGGCCTGGACGCGCTTGTAGTGGTTGTACACCGCCACGGAGAGGGCCTTCTTCGCCGGCTCCTGGCCGACGACGTAGCTCTCCAGGAACTCGTAGATCTCACGAGGCTTGGGGAGTTCCTCCCACCGGACCTCGGAGGTCTCCGCGAGCTCCTCCTCGATGATCTCGTTGCAGAGGTCGATGCACTCGTCGCAGATGTACACACCGGGTCCTGCGATGAGCTTCTTCACCTGCTTCTGGCTCTTTCCGCAGAACGAGCACTTGAGCAGGTCGCCGCCGTCACCGATGCGTGCCACGAGGTGCTTCCCCTTCGCCTGGGAGACGCCTGGTTCAGCGCTCCTGGTGCCTCATATCCGACGGTACCTTGCCGGGGGCCCCGTACGGGGCCCCCTTGACGTGGTTCACATCGCCGAATGTGACGACGTGCCCACGCCAACTGGCGGCAAGGATCAGTGGGAGTTCTTGCGGGTCGAGACGATCTGGTCGATCAGGCCGTACGCGAGCGCGTCCTCGGCCGTCAGGATCTTGTCGCGCTCGATGTCCTCGCGGATCTTCTCGATCGGAGTGGTCGAGTGCTTGGCCAGCATGGTCTCCAGCTGGTCGCGCATGCGCAGGATCTCGTTGGCCGCGATCTCCAGGTCGGAGAGCTGCTCGCGGCCGGTGCCGCCGGACGGCTGGTGGATCAGCACGCGGGCGTTCGGCAGCGCCATGCGCTTGCCGGGCGTGCCGGCGGCGAGCAGGACCGCGGCGGCGGAGGCCGCCTGGCCCATGCAGACCGTCTGGATGTCCGGCTTCACGAACTGCATCGTGTCGTAGATGGCCGTCAGCGCGGTGAAGGAGCCGCCGGGGCTGTTGATGTAGATCGAGATGTCGCGGTCCGGGTCCATCGACTCCAGGCACAGCAGCTGCGCCATGACGTCGTTCGCGGAGGCGTCGTCGATCTGCACGCCGAGGAAGATCACGCGCTCCTCGAAGAGCTTCGCGTACGGGTCGTACTCGCGCACGCCCTGCGAGGTGCGCTCGACGAAGCGCGGGACGACGTAGCGGTTGTCCACCTGCGCGCCGGTGTAGAGGCCGCTCGCGGGAGAGAGGTTGTTCATGTGCATCTGGGTGTTCACCATCCTGGTGGCGTTCTGCGGGCTGGGGCTTGCCGGGTGCGGGCGGGCGTACGGGTCCTCGTACGAGGACCCGCGCGCCGGGGCCGGGATCAGGCCCCGGTGCCGCCGCCGCCCGGGACCAGCGACGCGGCGGAGATGATCTCGTCGATGAGGCCGTACTCCTTGGCCTCCTCCGCGGTGAACCAGCGGTCGCGGTCGCCGTCGCGGATGATCGCCTCCACGGTCTGGCCGGAGTGGTGGGCAGTGATCTCGGCCATGCGCTGCTTGGTGCGCAGCAGGTACTGGGCCTGGATCTTGATGTCCGAGGCGGTGCCACCGATGCCGGCGGAACCCTGGTGCATCAGGATGTCGGTGTTCGGGAGCGCGAAGCGCTTGCCCGGGGCGCCGCCGGTGAGCAGGAACTGGCCCATGGAGGCCGCCATGCCCATGCCGATGGTGACGACGTCGTTCGGGATGTACTGCATGGTGTCGTAGACGGCCATGCCGGCGGTCACCGAGCCGCCCGGGCTGTTGATGTACAGGTAGATGTCCTTCTCCGGCTCCGCGGCCAGGAGGAGGAGCTGCGCCGTGATCTTGTTCGCGATGTCGTCGTCGACCTGCTGGCCGAGGAAGATGATGCGCTCACCGAGCAGCCGGTTGTAGACATGGTCGCCGAGGCCGCCACCGATGGACGGCTCACCCGCGGCGTAAGGCTTCAGATTCGTCACGTATCCACCTGCTCGTCTCCGACGGCCACATGCCGTCTCAGCGTCTCGTTCTGGGGCGCGGACCGGTCGGGCGGCGGTGGCCGCCGGCGTCCGGGTACTCCCGTGCCCTCGTATTCATGGACCCTAACGCGCAGGTCGGACAACGCCATCCCGCTTCCCGAACTGTTCGCTCGGAGCGCAAGCTCCGCGGGCCTTGCGGAAGCCGGGAAAAGGCCCCGCGGAAGGCGCCGGGCGGAGGGCGGACAGCAGACGGAGAGGGGGCGTCGGGAGAGCGGCGCAGGTGCGCCGAAGGGCCCGCACACGGCTGTGTACGGGCCCTTCGGGATGCTGCTGGGCGGGCGCCGCCGCAGGGGGCGGCACCCAGGGTGTTACTTGGCCTCGTCGGCCTGCGCCTCGGCGTCCGCGTCACCCTCGACAGCGGCCTCGACGGTCTCGGCGGCCGTCTCGACCTCGTCCTCGTCGGAGAGGTCGACGACCTCACCGTTGGTGTCGACGACCTTGGCGGCCTCGACGACGACCGCGAGGGCCTTGCCGCGGGCGACCTCGCCGACGAGCATCGGCACCTGGCCACCCTCGACGACGGCCTGGGCGAACTGGTCGGGGGACATGCCGGAGGAGGCGGCACGGCGCATGAGGTGCTCGGTGAGCTCCTCCTGGTCGACGCCCAGCTTCTCCTTGTTGACCAGCGCGTCCAGGACGAACTGGGTCTTGATCCCCTTGATCGCCTGGTCCTTGGTCTCGGCGTCGAACTCCTCGACCGTCTTGCCCTGGAACTCCAGGTACTTCTCGATGGTGAGGCCCATCTGGCCGAGCTGGTGGTGCTCCAGGTTGTGCTTGCGGGTGTTGACCTCGTCCTCAAGCAGCTTCTCGGGGATCGGCACCTCGACGAGCTCAAGCAGCTTCTCCAGGACGCGCTCCTGGGCCTGCGTGGCCTGGTCGTACTGCTTCATGTTCTCAAGGCGCTTGCGGCTGTCGGCCTTGAGGTCCTCAAGGGTGTCGAACTCGCTCGCCATCTGCGCGAACTCGTCGTCCAGCTCCGGGAGCTCCTTGGCGGAGACCTTGGAGACCTTGACGGTGACCTCGGCGTCCTTGCCCTCGGCGGAGCCGCCCTTCAGCTGGGAGGTGAAGGTGGCCTCGCCACCGGCCTCCAGGCCCTTGACGGCCTCGTCGATGCCGTCGAGGAGCTCGCCCGAGCCGATGGTGTAGGAGACGTCGGAGGCGACACCGTCCGGCAGCACCTCGCCGTCGACCTTGGCCTCCAGGTCGATGGTGACGACGTCACCCTCGGCGGCGGCGCGCTCGACGTCCTTGGTGGACGCGAAGCGGCCACGCAGCTGCTCGACGGACTTCTCGACGTCCTCGTCGGAGACCTCGACCGCGTCGACCTCGACCTCGATGCCGGAGTAGTCCGGGATCTCGATCTCGGGGCGGACGTCGACCTCGGCGGTGAAGGCCAGCAGCTCGCCGTCCTTCAGCTCCGTGATGTCGACCTCGGGCTGGCCCAGCGGGTTCAGGTCGGCCTCGTTGACCGCCTCGGTGTAGAACTTCGGGAGGGCGTCGTTGACGGCCTCCTCCAGCACCGCACCGCGGCCGAAGCGCTGGTCGATGACCCGGGCGGGGATCTTGCCCTTGCGGAAGCCCTTCACCGTGACCTGCTGGTTGATCTTCTTGTACGCCGCGTCGAGGCTGTCCTTGAGCTCCTCGAAGGGCACCTCAACAGTGAGCCGAACCCGAGTCGGGTTCAGGGTCTCCACGGCGCTCTTCACGGTTCGGTCTCCTTGTGGCTGACTGCTGGGGGTTCTGCGTCCACGCTGCGATTCAGCGGTTCGGCGGATTCGGCCCGGTACATCAGACACACGGGCACGCAGCTTGCATAGTAACCGCAAGCGGCAATCAGCCCACAACGCGATCTTGCGATGGCGGTGCCGTTGGTCGGGGTGGCCGGATTCGAACCGACGACCTTCCGCTCCCAAAGCGGACGCGCTACCAAGCTGCGCCACACCCCGTCGGTGCGACACGTAGGGTACATGGCCGGAGACCCTCTGATGCGCGGGGTTTTGAGCGAACGTTTCAGGACGCCGCACCGCGGGCGCGTAATCGGGTGTGCACTCCCCCGGCCCGACCCGCTAGGATGCTGTCCGTGCCGCGGTCCCCCGGACCTGCGGCGCACGTGTTGCGGGCGTAGCTCAATGGTAGAGCCCTAGTCTTCCAAACTAGCTACGCGGGTTCGATTCCCGTCGCCCGCTCTGAAGGACTAAGGGCCAGGTCAGAGGATGTTTCCTCGACCTGGCCCTTAGTCGTTTCCGGACCGTCCGATCAGGTCCCCGTGCCCCCGGCGTGCCCCTTCCCCTTGGGCGTGCCCCGCGTGCCCTTCTTCACGAGCTCGCTCAGCGCGTCGGCGATCAACCGGTCCCGGTCGGCGCTCGCGTGCTGGTAGATCAGCGCGGCGCGGGCGGTGCTGTGACCCATGCGCGCCATCAACTCCCGCGTGCTCGCACCGGTTGAAGCGGCCAGAGTGTTCCCCGTGTGCCGTAGATCATGGAAATGCAGCCCCTTGATCCCGGCCTTCCGGCACGCCTTGTGCCACAGCAGATTGAAGTGGTTCCGCCGCGGTGTCGCCCCCGTGGCCCCGATGAACACGCGCCCGTCGGCCCCACCCTCTGCATAGGTCTCCAGGTGCTGCCGGATCTCCTGGACGATGACGTCAGGAATGGAGACGGTGCGCTTCCCCGCCGCACTCTTCGGCGCCTTGATCTCCCGCTGCCCGTTCTCCAGCTCGGCGACGGCCCGCCGGACGCGAAGGGTCCCGTGCTCCAGGTCGATGTCCCGCCGATGCAGCCCGATCAGCTCGCCCCAACGCAGTCCGAGGAACCCGGCCATCAGCACGATCACCCGGAACCGCGGCTGGATGGCCCCGGCCAGGGCGTAGACCTCCTGGACAGTGGCGGTCGGCCGCTCGGGCGTGTGGACCGTACTGGCTCCCTTGATCTGGCACGGGTTCCGCCTGATCATCTGGTCGGACAGCGCCGTCCCCAGGATGGCCCGGAGCAGGGCGTACGCCTTGGCCACGGTGGTCGGCCCGGTTCCGGCGGCCAGCTTGTCGGCCCGCCAGCGCCGAACGAGGGGTGCCGGAATCGCCGCCACGTTGACGGCGCCGAAGTCCGGCTCCAGATGGTGCTTGAGCAGGGACCCGTAGAGCTGCCGGGTGGTGCTGGTCAGCTCCCGCTCTTTGATCCAGGCGACGGCGTAAGGCCCGAAGAGCACCTTCCCGGCGTCCGGGTCGTGCCAGTCGCCGCGCCGCATCTCGGTCTGGTTGTCGGCGAGCCAGTCGTCTGCGTCCCTCTTGGTCCGGAAGGTCTCGGGCGCCGGCCGCAGCTGCCCATCGGGGCCGACGTACCGCGCCTGGTACCTCCCGGAGGGAAGCTTCCGCACTCGCCCGAACTGACGTCGCTTTCCAGCCATCAGGCAGCCACCAGCCCACTCCGACGAGGCTCGACGGTGTTGGCATCGATGAACGCGTGCACAGCACTCTCGGGGATCCGGACGTGTCGCCCGACCTTCACGTAGGTGATCCGCCGCTCCTCGATCAGTCGTCGAGGAAACCTCACGGTGGTCCCGAGGAGCTCGGCGACCTGGGCGACGGACAGGAATCGCTCATTCATGCTGCTCCCCCTTCAGGGCTTCGCGGGCGGTCTCTCGGTTGAGCTGGATGTCGTGGGCGATGGTGGCGGCGAAGACCGACTCCCCCGGGCTGTGCCCGTGGCCGGCGTACTGCCATGAGGCGAGGATGAGTACGGTGTCCGGCTCGAAGTCGTCCAGGCCGCGTGCCTCTCGTTCCTGGGCGGCGCGGTAATCGGCGCGGGTCTGGCGTAAGGCCCCGAGGGTGGTCGAGTAGGAGCGCGACTTCGTGGAGAAGTGCCCGCGGAATCCGAGCATGTGAGCCCAGGCGGCGAGGCGCCGGTCCGCGTACAGCGGGTCGAGGTCGAGGCAGGCCGCGATGAGCCGGGCCGTGTGGTCGGGGACGTCCAGGAGCACGAGCGCCTCGCAATTCCCGATGCGCCGGTCGAGGGTGCCGGTGTTCTCGGCCCCCTTGGTCGCGTACTTGGCGACGTACGAGGCCACGGCCTGTTCGGTGATGTCGGAGCCGTCCCCGAACGCCTTGATCGGCCGGACGTCGAGCTGCGTGCCCCAGCGGAACGTACGGGCGGGCTGATCTCCGGCCGCCGGAACGCTGACCGAGGTGTACGCGTGGGCGACGGCGCTCCGGATCGAGGCGTTCAACAGTGCCGTCGTGGCCCAGGCAGGCGGCGGACTATCCGGCCCGTCGGGACCGTCGATCCGTACGACGCATGGAAGTGGATCGCCCCGCGCTTCTGGAACTCGGCGACCTTCCCGTACGAGATCCGGGCCACCTCCTTGAGCTCCCGTTGGGTCAGCCCGGCGTACGCGGCGATCTCGCGTCGCAGTCGGGTGGTGAACCGCTGCCACAACTGCCCGGCGTGGTTGTTGAAAAGAACGGCGCCCTCGTAGTCGTACGTGCCCGGGTCGAGCGCGGTACCGAGCTCGGCGGCGCTCTCCTGGTGGTGCCGGCCGCAGCGGCACGGACGACTGGCGGGGCGGTTGTGTACCGGGCCGAAGGACGGGGCGGTGAGGGTGGCGAAGACCCGGGGGTGTTCGCGGACGGAGGCAGGGATGTCCCGGCGGTCGTCTCCGGCGAGACCGGCTCTGATCAGGTGGTACGTGTCTCCGGCGTAGGTCCAGGCGCAGGCCGGGCAACGGGAGGCCCTGCGATTGCCGCACGCGATGCGCAGGCGGTTTCCCGGCTCGGTTTCCGTCGAGTAGCGGTGCAGGATCTCGCCGGAGGTCTTGTCCCTGGAGACGGTCCAGCCGGTGATGTGGATCGGGTCGGAACAGCCGCCCGTACGGCGGATCTGGTCCTCCCAGCGGGCGTAACCGGGGGCCGCGGCCACTTTCAGCATTTCACCGAGGAGGCCTGGTGCGGGGTGGTGCCGGGACATGATGGTGCTTCCTTCCGGATCTTCTGGTTCGGGCAGGAGCACGGCGCCGGGACGGCGGAGACTTGGCGGTTGAGGCCGTCTCGGGGCCGGTCAGTGGTGGTGCTGGCCGTTGAGCAGCGAGCGCAGGACGACGGCGCAGACGGCGACCGAGGCGCCGGTGATGGCGACCGCCAGGAGCATCGAGACCAGGACCGCGCCGACGACGAGGACCAGGCCCGCACCACCGGCGACGGCGGCGACGAGGCCGGCCGGAGTGAGCTGGACGGCGGGCAGCTGCACACGGGACTTCGACTGGCCGGGTGCAGGTGTCTGGTGGCAGTCGCAGACGGGGGCCGTGCCCACGTGGGGCTCGACGGCGGTGGGCGGCTGGACGAGCGGGGTGACGAGGCCGGTCGGGAGCGGGTTGACCGGGATCTTGGGCCGGATCATGCGGTTCTCCTTCCGGGGCGGGTTACTTGTTGATCGCGGTGTCGATGGCCGGGGCGAGGAAGCTGTCCGCGAGGAGGAAGCCGCCGAGGAGGATCACGACGACGAGCCACAGCGGCGGGCGGATGAGCTTGTAGCCGAGGACACCGACGACGAGCAGGGCGAGCCAAAGCGGGACGTCCATGGCGGGGTGTCCTTCCGGTCAGTTGACGCGGCAGCGGTGGGCGCGTGCGGCGAGCTGGGCGGCGGTGGAACTGGCGTAGTCGGCGGACCAGCCGCAGTTGTCCGTGGTGCACACGGCGGCGTGCTTGGTGCGGCCGCGGTTGTCGCGGTAGGTGCCGATCTGGACCGGGCCGATCTTCATGAGCGAGTGGAACGAGTTCCGGGCGGGCATCGGGCTCTCCTCTCAGGCGAGCTGGGCGGCGATGGCCTCTGCCATCGGGTGCGGGACGCCGAGGCGGGCGCGCAGGGTCTCGGTGTCGATCTCCGAGCCGGTGCGGGTGCGGTGGTCGGCGGCGATCTTCTGGGCGTGGGCCACGAGAGCGGGCGGTGCAGCGACCGCGGCCACCTCCGGAACCGGCGCGGCCAGTGGCGGCGCGGGTTCGGGCGACGACTCCCGCTCCAGTTCGGGACCAGGCACGGGAGCCGACTCAGGCCCAGCGGCCGGTACTGCGTGCGGATGGACGAGCAGGGTCCCGCCGAGGAATGCGAGGGCCGGCCATCCGGCGACGAGAATGCGGAGCCGGTCCGGTACGTGGGCCAGGTCCAGGAGTCCGGCAGTCGCGACGTTCGCACCGAGGGACGCGGCGAGAGCGACGGTGAACCAGGTCCACGCGGGCCCGGTCGACTCCCCCGCGTCTCGGAGGGTGCGCAGCCGACGCCAGGCGGCGACGAGGAGCAGATCCACGCTGACCGGGTAGGCCTAGGCTTTCCATCCGTCCTGGCCCGCCGCTTCGGCGAGGTCGTGCAGGTGGGCGAAGGACAAGGCCCCCGCGATGACTGCTTGGACGAGAACGGCGTCCGGGCGGACGAGGCGGGCCATGTGCTTCACCTCCTTTCAGGCATGGGTCGGGTAGGGACTTGGCGTGAGAGGTCACGCCGACCGAGTGGGGTGGGTGCCTACGGCAGGACGGTGCCGCTGAGGACGCGGGCGGGGAGCACCGGCCGGAAAGGATCCAGCTCCGGGATCTGCGGTGTGCGATACGCGTGGGAGTTGCAGGCGTCCACAGCCTGTCGGAGCGTGGTGTGCGGCGTGCGGATGCGGGTCCAGCCGCCGGAGGAGTCGCCGACGACGGCGGTGCCGGGCCGGTCCTTGTCGATCTGGATGGCGGCGAGCACGGCCTCGGAGGAGATGTCGCCGAAGGCCATGTTTGCGGAGGTCTCGTCGTTGACGCGGTGGGCGGTACGGCCGGTGAGCTGGGCGCGGAGCATGGTGATGCCCTTGCCGAGTTCGGATCCGAAGCGCTGGCCGCAGATCTCCAGGTGGATGCCGGCCGCGCGGCCGAGCTGGGCGAGTCGTACGAGGTGGGTGACGATCTGGTCCCGCCGCCCTTCTTCCTTCTTGGTGGCGGCAAGGGCAAGCTCGGCGACTTCGTCGACGAGGACGACGACGGGCGTCGGGCGGAGATGTTCAGGCAGGTCCCAGATGTCGGCGGTGATCTCCGCATCCGGTAGATCGGCGCTGACCCGCTGTTCGGCGCGTATGACCTGGTAAACGCGGCCCATGTACTGAACCAGTGCGGCCAACAGATCGGCGGCCGCATCCGGGTTGTCGGCCAGGGCCGTGAACCGTCGGGCCAGGGGGAAGAGTTCGACGCCGTTCTTGCAGTCGATCCCGACCAGGGCGACGTCACACGGCGCGAGCCCCGCGACCAGGTTGCGCTGGTAGACGGACTTCCCGGACTTCGTGGCGCCCACGTTCAGCGCGTGCGGGACCGCCCGGTAGTCACGGTGGTGCACGGCGCCGTCCTCCCGCAGAGCCACGGGAATCCGTAGGACTCCAGAAGCCGCAGCCGCAGAAGGCATCCGAACGTCCTTCAAGACGTCGTAACCGGTCATCCGCAGCTCAACGACCCCCGACCGGATCTCCCGGGCGGCGGCGGCATGCAGGACGAAGGAGTGCCGAAGCCGGTCCGAGGCGGCCGAGAAGTCGAACGCATCTTGCCCGGACCGAATCTTGAGGCGAAGAACCAGGCCAGTACGAGTGGGCCGGATCCGCAGGATGCGGGGCGACCGGGGCTCGGGAACGGGTCGGTCCGTCAGGCGAGCCAGCGTCAGGCGCCACCGGGAGGGCGGAACCGTGAGCCCGCAGGCCTCCATCGCCGACCGGTAGTGAACCAGGACGCGGACTGCGGCGAAGGTGACCTTGACGCCCTGAACCACGCCCGCTCCACCGTGTGTGGATCGAAGGCGGACGGGATGGGAGCTGGGGAGGGTGGTGGGTAAAGATCGTGGGGCAGGTGGCGCGACGAAGCTGACATCAACGTCGACGGACGAGGGCAGATAGTGACGGTCTCCTACGACTATCGTCACAGGCCAGCGACCTGCTTCACCTGCGCCTCTTTCGCCGTTATGAAAATGTGGAGTTGTCAGATTGAGCTACCCCTACGAACTGGACGACGAGACGCTTTGGGACGCGGGCTCCCAAAGCGGTCGGCTCTACTTCTCCCTTGCACAGGGCGCAGCGGGGCATCTCGAGCTGCCGACCGGCTTGATACGCAACGACCGACTAGGCGGCTGTGACATGGAGCTGCCGACGTTCCGGGCGTTCGTGGAGGGGTTGTACGACTCCTACTCTCGGACCAACAGCGAGGTGTTGCAGGGATTGTGGCGCGGCCTGCTGGTCACGTCGCTCGTTCTCCTGGACATGGCGGGGTCTCCCATCACGCTGAGAGCCGAACACGAAGAGGCTCTCCGGAGCCAGATGGCCTCCTTCGGACGCTCAATGGGGGCTCCAAACTGGAGGCAGTACAGCAGCGCCCTACCGCAACCCCAGCAACCGCCCCCGTCCGGTAGCGTCCCTCCGAAGCCCCGTAGCGGCCGGAACGGCCGTTGCTGACCGACCCGGCTAGAGCTACGGATCAGAAGGCTCCCGAACTGGTCGCCAGCTGGGTGGCCAGGGCGCTTCCTGCAGGCCCGTCATCTCAGCGACCTGCAGGCTCCTTCTTGCATGCTGATAGAAATCGGCCCGCGCAGCCCTGTAGTCGCTGAAGGCGTTGGCCCAAGTAGCGGTGTCTCCCGACTTTCTCCCGCGGGCCAGCCACTCAAGGTGCCAGAGGCTGCGATTGAGTGCTCGTATCGCTTCAGCCGTACGAACATCGGCCAGCAGGCTCAGGGGTTCCACCATGGCTGATCGTTGGCGCTCAGCGGTTGCTGCTTGCTCCAATACGTCATTGGTCGATTCGAGGGGCGCCGGATGGTCTGTCAGGTTGCGGCCAGCGGCCAGTCGCATGTAGTAGCTGGAGCATTCCTTCACTGCGTGCCCGTAGTCGCTGTATGCCTGAAGCAGGCGCTCGTCCCAACGTGTGGCCTGCTGCCGGCGCCACCGACTCCTCTCAGTCAGTGCTCCAGCGGCGTAGGACACAACACCACCAACAACCACCCCGATAAGTGCGGGTAGTTGGTCCGCAAGTCCACTCACTTGTCCCCCAGCCCTCAGCCCCTCAGCCCCTCATACCCATTCCCAACCTGCCAATCGCTCCACCCTCCGAAGGAAGACACGCGACGAGTGAGGGCCACCTGACGGGAGCCGCGATCAAGCAGCAGGAGCCGTGCCCGCACGTCGATCGGGGCTTTGGACGGCGCCCCGGACATGCGGCCTATTCGCGGACGGAGGGTGGGGCTCAGCCACGCTTTGGGCGGTTGCCCTGCCGAAACGCGTGAGACGCACGAGGCCTCCGGAGCCGTGTGCGTCATGTAGAAGCGGCCCCAGGCTGAGCCTGGGGCCGCTTCGTTGTCTTGCGCGAGTCCTTGCTAGCCGAGGTGCTCTGGAAGTCCTTCCAGGTGGACTGGGCGTGGGAGGCGGTGGCCGCGGCTGGTGGCTACTCGGAGCGTGTCGCGGAGGGCTTCGGTCAGGTCTGTTGCCAGACGTCGGAGTTCCTCCGAGCCGGTGGCCACATCGGCAAGGACATCAAGGGCGTGGTCCAGGAGCTCGGCTCCGAGTTCGAGCTGGGTGTCTTCGGCGTGGTCGGCCAGGCGGGATAGGTAGCCAGCCGCGTCGTCGGTGCTCAGATAGCAGGGCTTGTCGTCGGGGCCCATCCATGGGAGGAGGCGCAGTCCGCTGCTCGGCGTCATTCCGTTGTGGTCCCGTCGTTGTTCGTGAGGCGGGTGGTGAAGAGTGCGTCCGATCTGTCGCCGGGGAGGAGTATCAGGGCTGCCTCGACCACGCGGCCGGTGGTGTCGGTCGCCACGCGGGTGAGCGAGAGGACCGGTAGCGACGCGCTGATCCGGAGGACCGTTGACTCTTCTTGGGTTGGGAGGCGGGCGCCCAGTCGCTCTTGCACCGTGGACGGCGGCGGGCGGAGGCCTGGACGGCTCACTGCTATCTGTCCGGTCCGGGAGTGTCTGCTGGCACCAGGTCCCTGGGGGTGTAGATGCGGACCAGGGTGTGCGGTGACTTCCCTTCGTGGATGACGTAGAGGACTTCGGTCAGCGGGGTGAGGGGTGGGACGTTCAGAAGGGCGGGCAGGTCGCCAAGCGCTTGGAGGTTCGTGGTGCGGACGGTTGCCCGTGGCGGTGGGATGGGTGACGTGGCGGCACCACCGACGTACGTGGTTCTGCGGAGGGGGCGGCGGACGAAGTTGCCGCTGCCGTGGATCTTTTCCACCAGGCCTTCGCCTTGGAGGAGGGCCAAGGCACTTCGGAGAGTTGGGGTGCTCACTGTGTAGCGGGTAGCGAGTTGCGCCTCTGAGGGGAGGCGCTCGCCGGGTTTGAAGTGGCCCGTTGAGATCAGGTGGCGGAGGTCGTTCGCGATGCTCTGGCGGCGGGAGGGCACGAGGCGGCTCACCACTTCCTCGTCATTCGGATGGCGATGAGTCGGCTTTGGGCGTGCAGCGTGAGAACCTCTCCCGACTCGAAGAGCAGTCGCTTCGCGCCGGCGCGGAGTTGGACGAGATCGGCTACGCGGCAGGGCTGTCCGCCGATCTGGATGACGTCGCCGCGTTGGACGCTGTCCGAGGTGATCTCGATGTTGGTCGCGAGCGCGCCGCTGGGGGGCCTCACCGGTTCGCCTGCTGGGGCTCTGAAGCGTCGTCCGGGATGTGGCAGGAGCAGGCGCAGGCCTCGTAGATCACGGGGACTCCGACGGGTGCCGTGGCTGGGGACGAATGGGCGCACTCACCGTGACTGCCGATCGCACACGCGCTCGACCAGTAGGGAGTTCGCGCGTGCGTGGCATAGGAGAGTGCGGGGAGTTGCGGCCCACTGGTGCGGGCGGCGGTGGGGCCCATACGGTTGTGCACGCTGATCAGCTCCTATCGCTGACGGCCAGGTCCCCGGACATCGCCCGTCGCGGGGACCGCTTTGTTTACGGCGGCCCAGAGGGTGCGGCCGGTCAAGCTGCTGGCGAGGAGCCCGAATCGGTCGGCCTCCGCCACCACTTCCAAGACCTCCCGCCACGATTCGGCGGGCAGCACCTCCAACACCTCCGCTTCGATCGACGTGTATGCGGCGTGCCGCTCCACTCGCGCGGTCAGGCCGAGGGCCGACAACCGGGCGGCGAGGACCTCGGCCCTTGCTTCCGAAGCTGACACAGGGGCCTCCGTCGCCGATCCATCACGTTGAGTGAAGCTAGTTAACTAGATTAGAGCTAGTGGACTAGATTTTCCACATGCCTGAGCAGCCGCCTTATCTCCGCATCGCCGACGTCCTGCGGCAGCGGATCGCGGAGCACGTGTGGACGCCCGGAGATCGGCTGCCGTCGCGCGCCCAGATCGCCGAGGAATGTGGTGTCGGCGAGAACGTTGTCCGTCGAGCGCAGGAGCTCCTGATCTCCCAGGGCGTGCTGGAAGGGCGGGCAGGGTCCGGGACGTACGTGGCTGAGCCGCTGCAGCGTGCGCGAGTCGTCCGGTCTTCTGCCAGGGAGCAGCCGGACGGCTCGCCGTTCCGGGCGGACATGCGGGCCCTGGGCAAGCAAGGGAACTGGGAGAGCCGGACCGAGGCGAAGGTGCCGGCCCCGGCCGAGATCGCGGCGCGGCTCGGGATCGCCGAAGGCGAGCTGTGCGTGCGCACGGTGTACGAGTTCCTCGCCGACGGGCGGCCGGTGCAGTTGTCGACGAGTTGGGAACCGTACGAACTCACCGCGGGCACGCTTGTCGTGCTGCCGGAGGGTGGGCCGCATGCGGGGGTCGGCGTCGTGAACCGGATGGCCGCGATCGGGATCACCGTCAGCCACGCCGTGGAGCAGCCGGAGCCGCGGCAGGCCAGCGCCGAGGAGGCATCGCTCCTCGGGATCCAGAAGGCCGCTCTGGTCACACACATCCGGCGGACGTACTACAGCGACCAGGGGCAGCCCGTGGAGACGGCGGACATCGTCATCCCGTCCGCGCTCTGCGAGATCGTCTACGAGATTCCTGTCAGCCGCTAGCGTGCCCGAGGACCACCCTGACCACCCGGCCGACGCAAGAAGGGGCACCACTGTGGACGCGGAGCGCAAGGTTCGCATAGCCGACCTGGCGGTGACGGCGCTGCCCGTGTGGGCGGAGAACCCCGACGGCGGGGCTCTACAAGAGTTCTTGAAGGGGATCGGCTGTGACGGCGTGGACGCCGTCATGGTGACCATGCGGGTGGTCGGATGCGATCTCGGCGAAGCGCAGAGGATGTTCATCACGGCGCCCTGCCGGGCAGCGGAGCTTGCCTTCCACAATGCGTTCATGGAAGGCCTTGAGCGGTCTCAGGGCGATGTCTGACCTCGCTGATCGGACTCGTGCGATGGCCGTCTATCGGGCCGCCGTATGCCGAGACAGGCCACCAGCGCGCCGCCGTTTTCGGTGAGGAAGAACCTGAAGCCCCACGACCCGTCGGAGGCTCTGACCAATCCGCTGAGGATCGGCTGGGCGCGCTCGCTGAGGATCTGCACCGCTCGCTCCACCCCCAGGGTTTCCATGCCTCTCCGCCGCATGCTCCGAAGTCGAGTCGTCAGGACTTGGGCGTGGTCCTCCGAGGACATAATCCAGTCTTCCCAAACGACGTGTTCGCCGCCGTCGGCGAGAGCCGCCAGGGCAGCCTTGGATGCCGCGTCGTCATCGGCCAGCAGCCGCATCAGCTCATGTCGTTCCATGGCCCCTCCCTGGCTGGCATCCTGCGATGCGGCATCGATGTGCCGCAACCGCGCATACCGCTCGCCGACGGTCCCCCCAGGGCTCAGCGGAGCGTGTCCCCCGCGTGCCCGAACGAGAAGGCTTCGGCGGGGAGCCTCGGGGAATGCCGGGGAGGCGGGCCGGGACGTGCAGGTCAGGGGGTTGGCTGGTCGGGGTGGGGGTGCGTACGCGATCTTCCAAACTAGCTACGCGGGTTCGATTCCCGTCGCCCGCTCTGAACACTGAAGGGCCAGGTCAGAGGACATTTCCTCGACCTGGCCCTCGGTCGTTCCCGGGGTGCGCGACCACAGCGCCGCGCCCCCCCTGCGCGCCCCTTTCCCTTCCACGCGCCCTGCACGAGCTTGCTCAGCGCGTCGGCGATCAACCGGTCCCGGTCGGCGCCGGCGTGCCGGTAGATCAGCGCGGCGCGCGCGGTGCTGTGCCCCATGCGGGCCATCAACTCCCTGGCACTTGCCCCGGTTGACGAAATCTCCGCCACGTTGACGGCACCGAAGACGGGATCAAGGCGGCTCACCTGCGGTGGGTTTGGGATTTGAACCCACGCGCCTGGAAGCGGCCGGTCGTGGGCGCGGTGGTTGCGTACATCGTTGCCGTCGGTCAGCAGGTGCTCACACGGGTCAACGGTTTGAACCTATATCGCCCAGGTTTCGAAAATGCCCCATTCCTTCCCGATGGAGAGCGCTGCCGAAGCAGCAACCAGCAAGAAAATGCCGATGCCGCCAAACACGTATGGCGCAACCGCCGCCACTTTCGGCAAGCAGCCATCGGCCCGACGCTTGCGCGCAGCGGTGAAGCGCCGGACAAACAAAGCCACACTCAGCAGAGACAGGAACGCACCGACCATCTGCAGCACCATCAAGCCACATTCGACAAGGAAGATGAACAGGTACGAAAGCAGCAACCCCACGACTGCCCCTCACTTACTCAGATTGCAGTATCAATCAGGAGCCGGTCAGCTTTTGCCACCTTCGGCTACCCACACGCAAGGCGGACAATAGGATCACGCCCTGGACCGGGTCAACCGCGTGCAACCGAAAGACTGTGAGGACATACCGAATGAGCCTCTTGCATCCCGAATATTGGCAGGTCAGGATGGCGTGCACGGCTGCCACGGTCCGGCCGATGCGGTTGGCGTTCAGCGGCCGGCCGGTGCCCGGTCATCGGCGTTTCCCAAGATAAGAGCGCGTGCAGTCCAGAAGCCTTCGCCGCTTATGGCCACCAGCCGAGACGGGTGAAAGCCACTGCCATGTACGTCAGCGCGATGAACAGGTAAAGCACGCTCGCCGGAAGGCCTCGTTCGCCGAGCACCGCCGTAGGCCGGACCATCGGGCCGCTCAGCTGGGCATCGAGGAACCGTCACGCGTGGTTCGCCGCGTAGGGGGAGGCCGCGCGGTAGCAGGCGGAGTAGACGGTGAAGGCGAGCATCGGCTCCTTCCCCCCGCCATTGAGGGCGGCGGCCTTCACCGAGAAGTGCTCCGTCTCGTTCACGGCGTAGATCTCGGGGTGCTGGTCCACGCTGTTGGTCTTGTTCTCCCTGGTGATCTTCCAGCCATTCTCGTCAAGCGCCTGCCGCAGGGTCTCCATGCCGGTGTCGACCTGGTCGCCGGCCAGGCCGTACAGCGACCAGGAGTGCTCCATGGCGAAACGGTCGTCGGCGTACGAGTCACAGCCCGTGGCCCTCATGCCGGACTCCGCGACCCTGCCCTTGACCCCGGCCATCTCCAGCAGGCGGCTGGAGACCTCCCTCGTCTTCGTGCGCGCCGGGTCGGGGTCCATCCGCACCGGCGTGTAGTTGAGTTGCGGGGTGTCCACCCCACACCCCGCAGACAGCACCGACAGCGACGCGACGGCGACCGCAATAGCCAGAGCCCTCACACCAGAGACACCGCGGCGATCGACCGCGCTTCGTATGTCAGCCACGTTGCACCTCGCCGCACTGCACAGCTACCCCCCTGGCCTGATTTCGACGCTCAACGACCAATCCCTCCATGGTGAGGCTCTCGGAGCCGCCATGATATTGGCGCTCTTGATCACCGAGGCAAACCTGCACGACAGCCAGGCCCTCGAGTCCTCGTCCGCGGCATCCCGCCCATCCGCTCCCGCCGCGGGCGCCGACGGCGCAAGCCCGGCAAGCTCCACGCCGACAATGGCTACGGCTATGCCCACCTGCGGAAATGTGGTGGGCTGGGCGCGGGAGGCGGTGGCCGCGGCTGTTCGCTACGCGCTGCTTCTTGCGGGTTGCACGTCAGGCTCTGCACTGATCTCGCCCTTTGGCCGACAGACGCGGCTCTCTGTCTGCTAAGAAGCGGCCATGGACGCGGCTCTGACGGGACTTGCAGGCACGACCGTAGGTGCGCTGGCGGGATTCGCGGGCGCCTGGCTGGCTCAGCGTGGGCAGCTGCGCCAGCAGCGAGAGCAGCGGGCGTACGCGGAACGCGTGCGTTGGCTGGATGACAAGAAGGGCCTGTATCGCGACCTCCTGATCGCGATGTACGGCTGGCGTGATTCGCTGGTTTCGATCTGGCGCGACGAGGACGACGGCAGGCTCTCCGAGACGCGGGGAACCGCCTACAAGTGGGGCGTCGAGGCTTCCCTCATCGCGTCAGAGCCGGTCCAGACTGCCATTGAGGATCTGCGAGGCAGGTTCCTCGCAGCCCAGCCCGCGATCCTCAACCGCACGCCTACGTCGGAGCGGGCACCTCTCGGGGCCGTGGAGGAAGGGCTTGCGCTACTGGAGAGTGCCCTGAGGGCGGAACTCTCCGACCCGCACCGTCCGGATGTTCACAGACGCTCAAGCCGCCCCTGGGGCATACAACGTGGCTCATCCACGGATAGGACACGCGCAGTCGAGCGGGCCTAGGGAACTGCGGTGCTGCGGCTGGAATGACGAAGGGCCGGGTCAGAGGGTGTTTCCTCGACCTGGCCCTTCGGCGTTCGCGGGGTCTGCGGCCCAGGCGCAGACGGCAGTGCCTCAGTAGCGGATCACGGTGCAGTTGACGGTGGTCCCGTCGGACGCCTTGGCGACGTACTTGCTTCCGCTGAGACCGCCGACGTCGAACCTTCCCCCATTGATGGGGACGGTGCCCGAGGCGGACCCGGAGTAGGTCACCGTTCCGCTGGGGAATCCCTCACCCCACAAGTGGTACTTCCCGTTCGAGTCCGGTTCGACTTTGCACGTCGCGGCGGACGGGACCCCGGGCGCGGCGGTGGCCGAAGCGTGTGCGGCAACCGCGGGGCCCGCCGCGAGAGCAGGGGCCATCAGGAGCGTGAGTACTGCAAGACGACGTGTCCGGTTCATCGTTCAACCTGCCTTGGACGCTGACGGTGCGGCCGATGGGGCGTGACGGCTCCGGTACCCGCGGCAGCGGTCGCACAGGACTCCGAGGGGAAGGTCTCGCACCGTTACGCCGTGTGCATGTCGCCCCACATGGGCCATGCGTGCCGTCTGATGTCCGGCGCATTCCGTGAGGCCTGATGCCGTTTTTCATCCTATCGTCCGGCTTGTCGCGCGGCATCTCGCGGCCGGTTGACGGGGGTCGGGGGAGGCGGTGTACTCCCCCCATGTCAGGGGCGGGCGGGAGCCGGGGCGCCGCGGCGCGGGAGTACGTCGAGACGCGGCTGGGCCAGTACCAGCAGTGGTACGACCGCAAGGCCGTCCGGTGCAAGGCCGTGCATTTACGGATGCGGACCGTGTCGGTCGTCGGCGGGGCGCTCGTGCCGGCGCTGGTCAATCTCGACTCGGCGTTCTCCCGGATCGGCGCCACCGTGCTCAGCCTGCTCGTCGTCGTCTGCGTGTCCCTGGAGAGCGTGTACCGGTACCGGGAGCAGTGGAAGAACTACCGGTCGACCGAGCAGTTGCTGGGGCACGAGCGGATCTATTTCGAGACCGGGGTCGGCCCGTACAACGGGATGTCCGAGGCCGATGCGTTCACGACGCTCGTGTCCCGGGTGGAGAAGGCGATCGCCAGCGAGAATTCGGCCACCCTCAACGTCATGGCGCTGGGCGGCCAGGTGAACTCGGACCTGGAGTACCGGCTCGGCGGGTACGCAAAGGAGCCGGTCCCCGCGTGGGCAGAACCGGCTCGGGCTGCTTCCTCAGAGCTTGATCCCCGCGATGGTGTCGGCGAGGGAGTTGAGGAAGCGGTTGACGTCCGGTGCGATGGAGCTGGACGCCAGGAAGAAGCCGAAGAGGACCGCGACGATCGCGGGGCCGGTCTTGATGTGGTTGCCGCGGACGAGCACCACCAGGATGACCGCCAACAGAACCACCACTGACAGCGAAATGGCCACTACTGATCACACCTTCGGTCGTCCCCTGGTCGGCCCGGGGCGCACGGCCACGCGCGCCCCCACATGCACCATCCTCCCACCAACGGGCCCCGGCTATCCGTCCCGTGGCGAATCGCCAGCAGCCCCTTCCCGCCAACCGTCCGCGCACCGGGCATATTTCGGGCGCGGGACCCGGGTCAGGGTGCGGTGAGGCCGAGGAGGGAGCGGACATACGCATACTTCGCGGACAGCCGTTCCCGGGTGGGGCCGTCCAGGACGGCGAGCCGCGCGGGGTCCGCGTTGTGTGCGAGGTCGGCCTCCTTGACGAGGAGGGCGCCCGGGGTGGCGAGGATCCGGGCCGCGTACTCCTCCACCGGTTCGCCGGAGCGCTTGGTGACCGCCAGGACCATGTCCTTGACCGGCTGGGGCAGAGCAGCGGAATCCAGCCACTCCCGGCTGAGCGCGTCGTCCTCGACGGAGTCGTGCAGCCAGGCCGCCGCCTGCTGCTCCGGGCTGCCGCCGCGGGCGCGTACGCCTTCGGCGACGGCCGCGAGGTGCTCGGCGTACGGCTGGCCTGCCTTGTCGGTCTGGCCGTCGTGCGCGGAGCGCGCCAGGGCCTCGACTTCGAGCAGGGTCAGCTGTCGGTGCGTCATGCGGTCCCCTTCGCTGCCGTGTCCGCCGCCGTACGGAGGGCCTGCGCGGCCCGGTGCACGTCGGCCTGCGTGGTGCGCCAGTTGGAGAACGCCGCGCGCAGGGCGGGGGTTCCCGCGTGGACGGTCGGGGTGACGAAGACCTCCTCCTGCGCCGCCTCCCGCAGCGCCGCCAGGCGGGCCGGGGTGGGGTCCTCGGCGAGCGTGAAGCAGACGACGTTCAGACGGACCGGGGCGAGGAGGCGGAAGGCCGGGTCCTCCTCCAGCGCGGCGCCCAGGGCCCGGGCGCAGGCGATGTCGCGCTCGACGATCTCGCGGTGGCCTTCGCGGCCGTACGCGCGGAGGGTGAACCAGGCGGCGAGGGCGCGCAGCCGGTGTGAGTTCTCGGGGGTGAGGTGGACCAGGTCGGGGCGTTCGCCGAGGGGGCCGAGGTAGGCGGCGGCGTTCTGGAAGACGCGGGCCTGGAGGTCTTGGCGGCGGGTGAACTGGACGGCGCTGTCGTAGGGGACGTTCAGCCATTTGTGCAGGTCGATGCAGAGGGAGTCGGAGGCGTCGAGGCCGTCCGCGAGGTGGGCGTGTTCCGGGGAGAGCGCGGCGAAGGCGCCGAAGGCGGCGTCGGTGTGGAGCCAGAACGCGTGGCGTTCGCGGAGGGCCGCGATGGCACGGAGGTCGTCGAAGTCCACGGTGTTGACGGTGCCGGCGTTGGCGACGACCACGGCCGGGCCACGGGTGTCGGCGAGGGCGCGGTCGAGGGCGGCGGGGTCGACGGCCTCGCGGCCGGGAAGGGTGGGGACGGCGACGAGGGAGCTGCGGCCGAGGCCGAGGACGGAAAGGGCCTTCGCAATGGAGGAGTGCGGGGCTCCGGAGAGGACGCGGACCGGGCCGAGGGCGGCCGCCCCGTCCTCGGACGGGCTGACGCCGAGGCGTTCGCCGAGCCACTCGCGGGCGATGGCGAGGCCGGTGGTGTTGGACATGGTGGCGCCGCTGACGAAGGTTCCGGTGTGGGCGTCGCCGAGGCCGAAGAGCTCGCGGAGCCAGGTGACGGTTTCGCGTTCGAGGTCCTGGCCGGCGCCGTCCAGGGCGGAGTTGGAGTTCTGGTCGTGGACGGCGGTCAGCCAGTCCCCGGCGAGGGCGGCGGGGGTGGCTCCGCCGGTGACGAAGCCGAGGTAGCGGGGGCCGGCGGAGGCGGAGAGCCGGGGCGCCCAGCGCTGCGCGAAGGCGGCGAGGGCCGATTCCGTGCCGGTGGCACGGGCGGGGAGGGGCTCGGGGGCGTGCGGGTGCGACGAGGGAGACGGGGTGGAAGGGGCAGGCGGGGGCAGCGGTACGACGGGACGGTCGTCCAGGGCTTCAAGGGAGGCGACGGCGGTGCGCCGGGTGGCATCGAGGAGGTCGGGCAGGCGGGCGAGGTCGGCGGCGAGCGTGCGGTCCATGGGGGCACGGTAGGGACCCGCCGGGCGCAGCGGACCGGCCAATCGGGGGTGATTGGCCCGGCCCGGAACCACCGCGCCGCCTCGCCGCGTCCCGGCTTCGCCCGTGCCCCTGTCGCCCCGTGCCCCTGTGGCCCCCTGCCCCTATGGCCCGTTGCCCCGCCCCTCCGCGGCTCCGGGCGTCGGTGGGGCGGGAGTTGACCGGCGGGGTGGGCGGAAGTCGTAGGGTCGGGGGATGGCGTTGATGCGGTGGGTGGCAGGCGTTGTCGGGGGTGTGCTTGTGGCAGGGGTGATGGTGGGATGCGATACGCCACCGCCGCCCGACCCCGCACCGGGGCCCACCTGGGCGGGATCCGCGCCGCGGTCCGCTGCCCCGCCGCAGGCGCAGCCACCGGCGCAGGAGGCGTGCCCCGAGGGCGGGGTGCAGCTGCGCGAGGGGGCCGGGGACGCCGCGATGGGGCTGCGCGTGGCCGACGTCCAGCTGGTCAACTGCGGAACGCAGCCGTACGTACTCGACGGCTATCCGGAGATCCGGCTGCTGGACAAGAAGCGGAACCCGGTGGAAGCGGCGGTCGTGCACGGGTCGGACGGCATCACCGCTTCGCTGACCGGCGTGGACGGCGCCCCGCAGAGGGTCGAGCTCATGCCCGGCCAGGCGGCCGCGGTCGCGATGGTGTGGAGGAACCTCGTGACCGATGCGACGGTGCCCGCCGCCGAGGCGTGGGTGCTGGACGTGACGCCGCGGCCCGGTGCGCCCCGGGTCGAGCTGGAGCTCGGCCGTTCCGTCGACCTCGGGAACACTGGGAAGCTCGGGATCGGCCCCTGGACGGCGGCGGCCCGTTGATCACCTGACTCAACGGTCCCTCCGGGGCGGGAGGACGCAGACCGCGTACGAGCTGCACCGGATGATGCCGCCGGCGCTGCGGGGGGACTTCCAGGACCTGTCGGCCTGACGGCAGGGGGTGTTCGAGGTGCTGGACCTGGCGGCGGAGCGGCATGCAGACGGCCCGCCCGGGCCAGGCCGTTGCGGCGGAGCGGCATCAGGCGGCTGCCCCCGCGTGCACCGGGGCGGTGAGGGCGGTCATCCGGGCGGCGATGGTCGCGGCGGAGCTGTGCGGCAGCCGGTCGGCGATCAGGCCGTCGGCGAGGAAGAGCACTTGGTCGGCGTGGGCGGCGGCGGCCGGGTCGTGGGTGACCATGACGATGGTGGCGCCGAGGGAGTCCACGGCGGCCCGGAGCAGTCCGAGGACCTCGGCGGCGGTGGTGGTGTCGAGGGCTCCCGTGGGTTCGTCGGCGAAGACGACGTCGGGCCGGGTGACCAGGGCGCGCGCGATTGCGACGCGCTGCTGCTGGCCGCCGGAGAGCTCGGCGGGGCGACGCCCGCCCTTGCCCGCGAGTCCGACGCGGGCGAGCAGGTCGGCGGCCAGGTCCCGGTCCTGGCGGCGGCCGGCGAGCCGCATCGGGAGCAGCACGTTCTGCTCCACGGTGAGGGAGGGCAGCAGGTTGAAGGCCTGGAAGACGAAGCCGAGGCGGCTTCGGCGCAGTTCGGTGAGCTCGTTCTCGTTCATGCCGGTGATCTCGGTGCCGCCGAGGCGGACGGAGCCCGCGGTGGGCAGGTCGAGCCCGGCCGCGCACTGGAGGAAGGTGGACTTGCCGGAGCCGGAGGGCCCCATCACGGCGGTGAAGCTGCCGCGGGGCAGGCTGAGGTCGATCCCGCAGAGCGCGTGCACGGTGGCGGCGCCCCGCCCGTACTCGCGCCGTACGCCGCGCAGTTCGACGGCGGCCGTGGTGTCGTACGCCGCCTGCCCGCTCCCGCTCTCGCGCTGTCGCTTGCTCCGCCGGAGCCCCATGGTGTGCCGCCTTCCGTGTGCGCCTCTGCCGTTGCCGGTCCGTCGACCGTGGTCACGACGCTACGGACGGGGGCGTGGGGGAGGACATGGCGGAGCCCGGCGGATCGGTGGTGGGGAAAACCCCACCCCGCGGGGCTCAGGGCGAGCGGCGTATCAGGAGCAGCGCGCGGTCGTCGTTGACGTCCTTGGCGACCTTTTCGATCAGGTGCCAGGCCGCGCCCTCCCAGCCGGCGGCGACGTAGCGGTCGGCTTCGCCGGTGAGGCGGTCGATGCCCTCGCTGATGTCGCGGTCGGCGGTCTCGACCAGGCCGTCCGTAAAGAGCATGAGGACGTCGCCGCGGCGCAGGTTGCCGCGGGCCGGTTCGAACTCGGCGCCGTCGTAGACGCCGAGCAGCGGGCCCTCGCCGGACTTCTCCTGCCAGCGGCCGGTGCCCGCGCAGAGCTGGAGGGCGGGCAGGTGCCCGGCGGAGAGGAGTTCGTAGTCGCCGGTCTCCAGGTCCAGGACGAGGTGGATGGACGTGGCGAAGCCCTCGTCCCAGTCCTGGCGCAGGAGGTAGCCGTTGGCGGCGGGCAGGAAGCCGTGCGGGGGCAGGGCGCCGAGCAGCCCGCCGAAGGCGCCGGACAGGAGCAGGGCGCGGGAGCCTGCCTCCATGCCCTTGCCGGAGACGTCGGTCAGGACGATCTCCAGGGTCCGTCCGCCGTTGGTGCGGGCGGCGACGACGAAGTCGCCGGAGAAGGACTGGCCGCCGGCCGGGCGCAGGGCCATCTCGCGGTGCCAGCCGCGCGGCAGGGCGGGCAGCTTGCTCTGGACCCGGATGCGTTCGCGCAGGTCGAAGAGCATGGTGCCGCCGCGTCTCCAGGGCACGCCGACGCGGCTGCGGAACTGGGCGATGACCAGCCCGAAGAATCCGCAGGCGGCCACGACCAGGACCGTACCGGGGGTGACCCGGGCCGGTCCCTGCGTGTACGGCCCGAGGACCAGGGCCTCGACGATCAGGGCGCCCGCGGAGGCCGCGTACAGCGCGAGCAGGCTTGCGGGGCGCAGCAGCAGGCCGCCCGCGACGATCGGCAGGACGAGGGCGGACGGCGAGAACCACACCGGCAGCATGAGCGTGCCGCAGGCGATGGCGGGGACGGTCAGGAGCAGCCCGGCGAAGGCGAGCCAGTCGGAGGCGTCCCCGCGGAAGTAGTCGACGGCGGATTTGCGCAGGGCGGTGCGAGCCCGGTGCGACAGCATGCGCGCCCGGGCCATGAGCGTCTCCACGCGTGCTCCGGCCATTGCTTCGGGACCCTATCCATCCTGGCTGTGCATGCGCAGGGGGACCCCCGGACCCGAGGGATCCGGGTCGGTCGAAAATCCATCGACTGTGACGGAATGCCCTGGTAAGGATGGCCGTATGGCTCTTGAGATGCACGTATTGCAGGCGGATGAGTGGGATGTCTGGTACGACCACCTGGAACTGGCGTTCGGTGGAGTGCCGGAGTCTCCCCAGGAGCGGGGGCTGTACAAGTCCCTGACGGAGTTCGGGCGCTCGCTGGGTGTCTGGGACGGCGGAACCTGCGTCGGCTCGGCGGGCGCCTTCTCCTTCCGCCTTTCGGTGCCGGGCGGCGAGCTGGTCCCCGCGGCCGGGGTCACGATGGTGGGTGTCGCGCCGACGCACCGGCGCCGGGGGGTGCTCACCTCGATGATGCGCCGACAGCTGGACGACATCCGGGCGGGTGGCGAGCCGCTCGCCGTGCTGACCGCCTCGGAGCCGGCGATCTACGGGCGTTTCGGCTACGGCACCGCGACGTACGAGCTGTCCCTGACCGTCGACACCGCACGCGTACGGCTCTCGGTGCCGCCGGGGACGGACGAGGTGCGGCTGCGGCTCGTCGATCCGGAGAAGGCGCTGCCGGACTGCGAGCGGGTGTACGCGCAGCTGGTCGCCCTGCGGCCCGGCATGCCGGCGCGCCGGCCGGGCTGGGAGCGGCTGCCGCTGCTGGATCCGGAGTCGGCGCGCGAGGGTGCCTCGCCGTTGAAGTGCGTGGTGGCGGAAGGGGAGGACGGCGCCGTGGCCGGGTACGCCCGGTACCGGGTCAGGGCCGACTGGGAGCCGCACGGTCCGGAGGGCAAGGTCGAGGTGGCCGATCTCGATGCGCTGGACCCGGCGGCGACGGCGGCGCTGTGGCGCTACCTCTTCGAGATCGACCTGACCTCCACCGTGCAGGCTCGCAGGCGGCCGGTGGACGATGCGCTGCTCCACCTGGTCAGCGACGTCCGGCGGTCGCGGCCGGGCACGCGCGACTCGCTGCACCTGCGGCTGGTGGACCTGCCGGCGGCCCTGGAGGCGCGGGCGTACACGGCCCCGCTGGACGTGGTGGTGGAGGTCGAGGACGCGTTCTGCCCGTGGAACGAGGGGCGGTGGCGGCTGGTCTGCGACGCGGACGGCGCCGCCCGCTGCACGCGGACCGCGGACCCGGCGGACCTGGAGCTGTCGGTCCGGGAGCTGGGCTCGGCGTACCTGGGCGGAATCACCCTGACCGCCCTGGCGGCGGCCGGCCGGGTCCGGGAGCTGCACCCGGGCGCCTTGGCGCCGGCCTCGCGGGCCTTCGCCGCGGACACGGCCCCCTGGCTCCCCCACGGCTTCTGACCCAAACCGGTCCCCGGCGGGCGGGGCCGGGGGCGCGGGCCCGGTGGTGTTTTCGCGCGGCTAGCGCTTCTGGCAGGCCGGGCACCAGAACAGGTTGCGTGCCGCGAGGTCGGCGGTGCGGACCTCGGCCCCGCAGATGTGGCACGGCATGTGCGCCCGGCGGTAGACGTACACCTCGCCGCCGTGGTCGTCCACGCGCGGGGGGCGGCCCATGGCCTCGGGCAGGTGCTCGTCGCGGACGGTGTCGATCCGGTTGTTCCGTACGCCCTCGCGCATCAGGGCGGCCAGGTCGAGCCACATGGCGTCCCACTCGCCGCGCGTGAGGTCCTTGCCCAGGCGGTACGGGTCGATGCCGTGCCGGAAGAGGACCTCGGCGCGGTAGACGTTGCCGACGCCCGCGATCACCTTCTGGTCCATGAGCAGGGCGGCGATGGTGGTGCGGGAGCGGGAGATCCGCTTCCAGGCGCGGTCCGGGTCGTCGGCCGGGCGCAGCGGGTCGGGGCCGAGCCGCTCGCCTATCGCCTTCTTCTCGCCGTCCGTGATCAGCGCGCACGTGGTCGGGCCGCGCAGGTCGGAGTAGTGCTCGTCATCGGCGATGCGCAGCCGGACCGTGTCGGTGGGCGGGGCCGCCGGGGCCGTCCCGAGCGCGTACTTGCCGAACAGGCCCAGGTGGATGTGGACCCAGCCGTTGCCCTGGAAGCCCAGGAAGAGGTGCTTCCCGTGCGCGTCCACGCCGTCGAGTACCCGGCCGTCGAGCAGCGCAGCGCTCTCGGCGAACCGGCCCTGCGGGCTGCTGACCCGTACCTCCCGGCCGGCGAACCGGACGAGGTGGTCCTCCGCGAGGCGGTGGATCGTATGCCCCTCAGGCACGGCACTGCTCCTTGTGCGGGAAACAGCCGTGCCGCCGGGGCCGGAAGCCACGGCGGCACGGCAAAGCGGAAGATCAGCCCTGCGGGTGGTGGGCCGGGATCGGGGGGAGCTCACCGGTCTGCTCGTACGCGGAGAGCATCTCGATGCGCCGGGTGTGGCGCTCCTCGTCGGAGTACGGCGTCGCCAGGAAGGCCTCGATGAAGCCGACGGCCTCGTCCTGGGTGTGCATCCGGCCGCCGACGGAGATCACGTTGGCGTTGTTGTGCTCGCGGCCGAGCTTCGCGGTCTCGACACTCCAGGCCAGGATGGCGCGGACGCCCTTGACCTTGTTCGCGGCGATCTGCTCGCCGTTGCCGGAGCCGCCGATCACGATGCCGAGGCTGTCGGCGTCCGCGGCGGTCTTCTCCGCGGCGCGCAGGCAGAACGGCGGGTAGTCGTCCACCGCGTCGTAGATGTGGGGCCCGCAGTCGACGGGCTCGTGGCCGTTGTTCTTGAGCCAGTCCACCAGGTGGTTCTTGAGCTCAAAGCCGGCATGGTCGGATCCGAGGTACACGCGCATGGGACGAGTGTGGCACGAGCGGGCCGGAAGGCCCGCAGAGGGTGTCGCGTAAGTCACTTCTAAAGCTCAAGTAAACCCAAAGAACGCAGATGGGACACGGTGGGGCGTGACTCCTGGACGTTCGCCCTATCGCAACGATCCGGATTGGGGTCTTCCGCCCCGCGTTCATCTCAGGTTTGAATGCCCGGGCTCGAAACCCGAGAACCTAAGGATCCGTCCATGAGCTCCACGACGACCCTTCAGAAGGCAGGCGACCCGGCCGGTGAACCCGGTTCCGCCCAGTCCTCCGACGGTCTGAAGGCCGGTCTCAAGAACCGCCACCTGTCCATGATCGCCATCGGCGGCGTCATCGGCGCCGGCCTGTTCGTCGGCTCCGGCGGCGGTATCGCCAAGGCCGGCCCCGCCATCCTGATCTCGTACCTCCTCGTCGGCGCCATGGTCGTCTTCGTGATGCGGATGCTCGGCGAGATGGCCGCCGCCAGCCCGAACTCGGGCTCCTTCTCCGCGTACGCCGACCGGGCGCTCGGCCGCTGGGCCGGCTTCTCCATCGGCTGGCTGTACTGGTTCTTCTGGGTCGTCGTGCTCGCCGTGGAGGCGACCGCCGGTGCAAAGATCCTCGAAGGCTGGGTCCCGGCCGTCCCGCAGTGGGGCTGGGCCCTGATCGTGATGGTGGTCCTGACGGTCACCAACCTCGGCTCGGTCGCCTCCTACGGCGAGTTCGAGTTCTGGTTCGCCGGCATCAAGGTCGTCGCCATCGGCGCCTTCGTGATCGTCGGCATGCTCGCCGTCTTCGGCGTGCTGCCGGGTTCGGACAACCCGGGTGCGGGCTTCGCCCACCTCACCGACGCCGGCGGGTTCATGCCCAACGGCTGGGGCTCCATCCTCACCGGTGTGCTGATGGTCGTCTTCTCCTTCATGGGCAGCGAGATCGTCACCCTGGCGGCCGGCGAGTCCGAGGACCCGCGCCGCGCGGTCACCAAGGCCACCAACTCGGTGATCTGGCGCATCGGCGTCTTCTACCTGGGCTCGATCTTCATCGTCCTCACCCTGCTGCCGTGGAACGACAAGTCGATCGTCGAGAAGGGCTCGTACGTCGCCGCCCTGGACTCCATCGGCATCGCGCACGCCGGCCAGATCATGAACGTGATCGTCCTGACCGCCGTGCTGTCCTGCCTGAACTCGGGCATGTACACGGCCTCCCGCATGGCGTTCTCGCTGGGTGAGCGTGGTGACGCGCCCAAGGTCTTCGCCAAGGTCAACAAGCGGGGCGTTCCCATGGCCGCGATCCTGGGCTCGGTGGTCTTCGGCTTCGCCGCGGTCTACTTCAACTACACCTCCCCGGACACGGTCTTCAGCTTCCTGCTGAACTCCTCGGGTGCGATCGCGCTCTTCGTGTGGCTGGTCATCTGCCTGACCCAGCTGCGGATGCGCAAGATCCTGGTGCGCGAGGCGCCGGACAAGCTGACGGTCAAGATGTGGCTGTTCCCGTACCTGACGTGGGCCACCGCCGGCATGATCACCTTCGTCCTGGCCTACATGGTCTACGACAAGGACAACCGCGAGACGGTCATGCTGTCGCTGCTGGTCGCCGCCGTCGTGCTGGTCATCGGCGTGGTGCGCGACATGCGCCGCAAGGCCGCCGCGCGCGCCTAGCCGAACGGACACGACAGCCCCGGACCACTCCGCGTGGTCCGGGGCTGTCGTGTTTGCCGGGGCTGCCGAAAGGCGACGGGCTACTTGCGGCCGACCAGCTTCCAGGTGGCGGGCAGCAGGCCCATGGCCAGCGCGGCCTTGAGCGCGTCGCCGATCAGGAACGGCGTCAGGCCCGCCGCGACGGCCGCGCCGAAGGACATCCCGGTGGACAGCGCCAGGTACGGCACGCCCACCGCGTAGATCAGCGCGGAGCCCAGCGCCATCGTGGCGGCCGTACGGAGGACCGAGCGGTCGGCGCCGCGGCGGGCCAGGGCGCCCACGACGGTGGCGGCGAGCAGCATGCCGAGCACGTAGCCGAAGGAGGCACCGCCCGCGCCGGAGGTGCCGCCCGCGAACCAGGGCATGCCCGCCGCGCCGGCGAGCGCGTACAGGGCGAGCGAGAGGAAGCCGCGGCGGGCACCGAAGGCGGCTGCGACCAGCAGGGCCGCGAAGGTCTGGCCGGTGACCGGGACCGGGGAGCCGGGTACGGGCACGGAGATCTGCGCGGCGAGGCCCGTGAGCGCGGCTCCGCCGACGACGAGCGCGATGTCGCGGACGCGGCTCGCGGGCAGCAGGTCGGCGAGGACGACGCCGGGGCGGAAGGAGACGGAAGCAGTGCTCATCGGAGGACTCCGCGTGGGGGTGCCCCCGGCGGTGGCCGGGGGAGCGAGGCTGACGGGACGATCACCGACGCTAGTCCGCGGCCGGGCGCCGCCCCACCGACGGCTGGGACAAAGCCCTACTCGCCGGTTTGGTGGGGAGTGCACAAAGAGACCGGTTCACACCCGAGTTCCCGTGATCCGCATCACGAGCCTGATTCAGACAGCACGTCCGTTTTTGCGCGGATGGGTGCCCTCCGGCGAGACTGTAGGGTCCCGCCAATCCGAATGCGGAGCCCCACCGCCGCTGCCGAGCACGAGAGTACGAGCATCCACTCATGCGCGACCGCTTGCCCACCACTCCTCCTACCGGGCCCACCCCTCCCGTCGGGCCCGACCTGCCGGCGGAGCCCCTCAGCCACAGCCTCAAGCAGCGCCACCTGACCATGCTGGGCCTGGGCGGCGTGATCGGCGCAGGCCTGTTCGTCGGCTCCGGCGCCGGCATCGGCATCGCCGGCCCCGCGATCATCTGCTCGTACCTGCTGGCGGGCGGCCTCGCCATGCTGGTGATGCGGGCGCTCGGCGAGATGTCGGCGGCGATGCCCGCCTCCGGCTCCTTCTCCGTGTACGCGGAGAAGGCCCTGGGGCGCTGGGCCGGCTTCTCGGCGGGCTGGCTCTACTGGTTCCTGCTGGTCGTGGTGCTGGCGGTGGAGGCCACCGGCGCGGCGAAGATCGCGAACGGCTGGCTGCCCTCGGTCGACCAGTGGGTCTGGGTGCTGGTCTTCATGGTGGTCTTCACCGTGAGCAACCTGGCCGCCGTGAAGAACTTCGGCGAGTTCGAGTTCTGGTTCGCGGCCCTCAAGGTCGGCGCCATCGTGCTGTTCCTGATCCTCGGCACCCTCGCGATCTTCGGCCTGCTCCCGGACACGGATCCCGTCGGGATGGCCAACCTCACCGGCCACGGAGGCTTCTTCCCCAAGGGCCTCGGCGGAGTGGTCGCCGGCATGCTCGCCGTCATCTTCGCGTTCGGCGGCCTGGAGGTCGTCACCATTGCGGCCGCCGAGTCCGACGACCCGGCGAAGTCCGTGGCCCGCGCGGTGCGCAGCGCCGTGTGGCGCATCCTCTTCTTCTACGTCGGCTCGATGCTGGTCATCGTGACCCTGCTGCCGTGGGACTCGCTGGAGCCCGGGCAGAGCCCGTACGTGGCCGTCCTGGACTCCATCGGCATCCCGGGGGCAGCCCAGATCATGAACATCGTGGTGTTCGTGGCGCTGCTGTCGGCGCTCAACGCCAACCTGTACGGGTCCTCGCGCATGGTGTTCTCGCTGGCCGAGCGCGGCGAGGCGCCCAAGGCCCTGCTGAAGGTGTCCGGCGGCGGGGTGCCGCGCCGGGCCGTGTTCGCCTCGGTGGCCTTCGGCTTCGTGTCGGTGGTGCTGAACCTGCTGTGGCCGGACACGGTCTTCCTCTACATGCTCAACGCGGTCGGCGCGGTGCTGCTGTTCGTGTGGGCGCTGATCGCGATGTCGGAGCTCAGGCTGCGGCGCATGCTGGAGCGGGACATGCCCGAGCGGCTCACGCTGCGGATGTGGTGCTTCCCGTACCTGACGTGGGCTGCGCTGCTCGGCATGGCGGCGGTGCTGGTGCTGATGCTGTTCGACGACTCTGCGCGGCCGCAGCTGCTGTGGTCCACGGGGGCGGCGGCCGCCGTCCTCGTGGTGGCGTGGGTCCGGGAGCTGCGGGCGCCGCAGGCGTGATCCCGCGGCAGCGGTGAAGGAGCAGGCCCCCGTGCCGGACGCGCGGGGGCCTGCTGCATGTTCCGGGGCCGTCAGGTCCGCAGGTACGCGGCCCGCGCGGCGGCCGTCGATCATGCGGCGGGCGACGCAGTCCGGCGTACGGGGACGATCACCGGCGGTCATCCCACTGTCCGAATAACGGACACCAACCGTCCGATGATCGGACGCGGGTGAGACTGGGGCACTTCCTCCCGTCCACCCGCACACCGGACAGGCAACACCTTTCATGAGCCAGACATCCACCGCGCCCCGCGCCCAGGACGCGCCGCCCTCGGGCGGCGCCGGATCCCCCCTCGGCGACGGCCTCAAGCAGCGCCACCTCTCGATGATCGCCCTCGGCGGGGTGATCGGCGCCGGCCTCTTCGTCGGCTCCGGCGCCGGCATCGCCGCCGCGGGTCCCTCGATCGTGATCGCGTACGCCGTGTCCGGTCTGCTCGTGATGTTCGTGATGCGGATGCTCGGCGAGATGTCCGCCGCGAACCCCGCCTCCGGCTCCTTCTCGGTGCACGCGGAACGGGCGATCGGCCCCTGGGCCGGGTTCACGGCCGGCTGGATGTTCTGGACCCTGCTGTGCGTGGGCGTGGCCATCGAGGCGATCGGTGCGGCGCACATCATGACCGGCTGGTTCCCCGGCACCCCCTCCTGGATGTGGGTGCTGGCCTTCATGGCGCTGTTCTGCGGCAGCAACCTGGCCGCCGTCTCCCACTTCGGCGAGTTCGAGTTCTGGTTCGCCGCCCTCAAGATCGGCGCGATCGCGCTGTTCCTGGGCCTGGGCGTGCTGGCCGTCCTGGGCCTGCTGCCCGGCACCTCCTCCCCCGGCGCCGCCCATCTGCTGCACGACGGCGGGTTCCTGCCGGGTGGCACGGACGGCCTGCTGGTCGGGGTGCTGGCCTCGGTCGTCGCGTACGGCGGCCTGGAGACGGTGACCATCGCGGCCGCCGAGTCCGACGACCCGGTCAAGGGCGTGGCCCGGGCCGTGAAGACGACCATGTGGCGGATCGCGATCGTCTACGTGGGCTCCATGCTGGTCATCGTCACGCTGCTGCCGTGGAACGACCCGGCGGTGACCGAGCAGGGCCCGTACGCGGCCGCCCTGGGCCGCCTGGGCATCCCCGGCGCCGGCGAAATCATGAACGTGGTCATCCTGATCGCCCTGCTGTCGGCGATGAACGCCAACATCTACGGCTCCTCGCGCATGGCCTACTCGCTCGTCTCCCGCGGCCAGGGCCCCAAGGCGCTGGGCAAGGTCACCGGCCGGGTGCCGCGCCGCGCGGTGCTCGCCTCGTGCGGGTTCGGCTTCATCACCGTGCTGCTGTCGTACTGGTACCCGGACACCCTGTTCGCCTGGCTGCTGAACATGGTCGGCGGGGTCATCCTCGTCGTCTGGGGCTTCATCGCCGTCTCGCAGTTCGCGCTGCGGCGCCGGCTGGAGCGGGAGGCCCCGGAGAAGCTGGTCGTGAAGATGTGGGGCTTCCCGTACCTGACCTGGGTGGCGCTGGCCGGGGTGGCCGGGGTCCTCGTCCTGATGGTTCTCGGCGAGGACACCCGGGTCCAGGTGGTGTTCACCGGCGGCCTCACCCTCGCCCTCGCGGCGACCGGCTACGCGGTGCAGCGCCGGGCCGCCGGCCGCGCCTGACCGGCCACCACACGGCGAAGGCGCTCCCTGTGCGCGGCACGGGGAGCGCCTTCGCCGTACCCGCGTCGTACTCGGGCGAGGCCAGACGACCCTTACGTGCTCAGAGAAATAGATACTGCTACCGTGCAGTTGCGCATTGGTTGCAATAAGAAGTTGGCACGCCGAGGGGACCGGACAACACGCATGGCCATCTACACGCTTCCTGAGCTTCCGTACGACTACGCGGCGCTGGAGCCGGTGATCAACCCGCAGATCATCGAGCTGCACCACGACAAGCACCACGCGGCCTACGTCGCCGGCGCCAACACCACGCTGGAGCAGCTGGAGGAGGCGCGCGACAAGGAGAACTGGGGCGCGCTGAACGGCCTGGAGAAGAACCTGGCCTTCCACCTCTCCGGCCACATCCTGCACAGCATCTACTGGCACAACATGGCCAGCCCGAAGACCGGCGAGGGCGGCGGCGAGCCCACCGCGGCCGACGGCGCGGGCGACCTGGCCGACGCCATCACCGAGTCCTTCGGATCGTTCGCGAAGTTCAAGAAGCAGCTGACCTTCGCCTCGTCCGCCACGCAGGGCTCCGGGTGGGGCGTGCTCGCGTACGAGCCCGTCAGCGGCCGCCTGGTCGTCGAGCAGGTCTACGACCACCAGGGCAACGTGGGCGTCGCCAGCACGCCGATCCTGGTCTTCGACGCCTGGGAGCACGCCTTCTACCTGCAGTACAAGAACCAGAAGGCGGACTTCATCGAGGCCATGTGGAACGTCGTCAACTGGCAGGACGTGGCCAGGCGCTACGCCGACGCCAAGGCCAACACCCCGCTGCTGATCCCCGCCAAGGGCTGATCGGCGCCCTCAAGCCGTCCGCCTCGTGATCGTCTTCTCAGCCTTCGCGTGCGGGCGTGTCCAACGGAAGACCCCCGCAAGGACATGACTTGCGGGGGTCTTCCGTGTCCGCAGCAGCCGGTACCGGACCGGACGGAGGCCTACTCGAAGGACGGGCCCTTGGTGCGGGTGCGCTTGATCTCGTAGAAGCCGGGGGTGGAGGCCACCAGCAGGGTGCCGTCCCACAGCCGGGCGGCGGCCTCGCCGCGCGGGGTGGGGGTGACGACCGGCCCGAAGAAGGCCACCTCGTCGCCCTCGGCGCCGGGCACGGAGATCACCGGGGTGCCGACCTCCTGGCCGACGCGCTCGATGCCGTCGTTGTGGGAGTCGCGCAGCACCTGGTCGTACTCGTCGGAGTCGGCGTACGCGAGCAGCTCGGCCGGCAGGCCGACCTCCTCCAGCGCCTCGGCGATGACCTCGCGGGTCGCGCCCTTGTCCTCGTTGTGGATCCGGGTGCCGAGCGCGGTGTAGAGCTTGCCGGTGATCTCCTCACCGTGCTTCTGCTGGGCCGCGATGACCACGCGGACCGGGGCCCAGCCCTTGGGGCCGAGGATCTCGCGGTAGCGCTCGGGCAGCTCTTCGAGCTTGTTCTCGTTGAGGACGGCGAGGCTCATCACGTGCCAGCGCACCTCGATGTCGCGGACCTTCTCGACCTCCAGCATCCAGCGGGACGTCATCCAGGCCCAGGGGCAGAGCGGGTCGAACCAGAAGTCGACCGGAGTCTTCTCGCGCACCTGGGTGTCGGCCATGTCTCTCCTAGAGTCGCTTGGGCATCACTGGTCGTGTTCCCCCTCGCCAACCAGGCCAGGACCTCCCGCATTCCCCCGTGGGAGGATTCGATCAGGTATCACGATCACGCACGAAGGAGTGCACGTGCCCGGAGAGAATCTGTCCCGTGACGAGGCCCGCGAGCGGGCGGAGCTGCTGTCCGTCGACGGGTACGAGGTGGTCCTCGACCTGAGGTCCGCCGTGGACGAGGCCGAACCGGCCGAGGGTCACCGGACCTTCCGCTCGGTGACCACGATCCGTTTCCGGGCCGCGACCGCCGGCTCGGCCACCTTCGCGGACCTGGTGGCCCCGTCGGTGAACTCCGTCACCCTCAACGGGCGGGAGCTGGATCCGGCCGCCGTCTTTGACGGGGCGCGGATCGCCCTGCCCGGGCTGGCCTCCGAGAACGTTCTCGTGGTGGACGCGAACTGCGCGTACAGCCGGACGGGCGAGGGCATGCACCGCTTCGTCGACCCGGAGGACGGCGAGGTCTACCTCTACACGCAGTACGAGCCGGCGGACGCCCGGCGGGTGTACGCGAACTTCGAGCAGCCCGACCTGAAGGCGCCCTACCGCTTCGAGGTGACCGCGCCGGAGGGCTGGCACGTCTGGAGCAACGGCGCGGAGGAGTCCCGCGAGGGCCAGACCCGGCGGTTCGCCGAGACCGCGCCGATCTCCACGTACATCACGTGCGTGGTGGCGGGCCCGTACCACTACGTGACGGACACCTACACGCGCGGGGACCTGACGATCCCGCTGGGCGCGATCTGCCGCAAGGGGCTGGCGAAGCACTTCGACCCGGACGACGTCTTCCTGGTCACCAAGCAGGGCTTCGACTTCTTCCACGAGCACTTCGACTACCCGTACCCCTTCGGGAAGTACGACCAGGCCTTCGTGCCCGAGTACAACCTGGGCGCGATGGAGAACCCGGGAATGGTGACGTTCCGCGAGGAGTACATCTTCCGCGGCAAGGTGACGCGGGCCGCGTACGAGCGCCGCTGCAACACGATCCTGCACGAGATGGCCCACATGTGGTTCGGCGACCTCGTCACCATGAAGTGGTGGGACGACCTGTGGCTGAAGGAGTCCTTCGCGGACTTCATGGGCTCCTTCTCTCAGGTGGAGGCGACCCGCTTCGACCAGGCGTGGGTGACCTTCGCCAACAACCGCAAGGCATGGGCGTACCGGGCCGACCAGCTGCCCTCCACGCACCCGATCACGGCCGACATCCGTGACCTGGAGGACGCGAAGCTCAACTTCGACGGCATCACGTACGCCAAGGGCGCGGCGGTGCTCAAGCAGCTCGTCGCGTACGTGGGGCGGGAGGCGTTCCTTGAGGGCGCGCGGCGCTACTTCAAGGCCAACGCGTACGGGAACACCACGCTGGACGATCTGCTGGCGGTGCTCGGGGAGGTCTCCGGGCGGGACATGGCCGAGTGGTCGCGGGCCTGGCTGCAGACGGCCGGCGTGAATGTGCTGACGCCGGTGGTGACGTACGACGCGGCCGGCCGGGTGACCGAGCTGGCGGTGGTCCAGGAGGGCGACGCCCTGCCCGGTCTGCCGACACCGTCGGCGGGTCGCCCGCACCGGGTCGCGGTCGGCTTGTACCGGCTGGAGGACGGCTCGCTGGTGCGCTACGCGCAGGCCGAGGCGGACGTGGAGGGCGCCTCGACGGTCGTGGCGGGGCTGGCCGGGCAGGAGCGGCCCGACCTGGTGCTGGTCAACGACGAGGACCTCACCTACTGCAAGATGCGCTTCGACGAGGGCTCGCTGGAGACGCTGCGGGAGCGGCTCGGCGACGTGGCCGATCCGCTGGCGCGGGCGCTGTGCTGGTCGGCGCTGTGGAACCTGACGCGGGACGCGCTGATGCCGGCGCGCGACTTCCTGTCCCTGGTGGTGGCCCACGCCGGCCGCGAGACGGACGTCGGCGTGCTCCAGATGGTGCACTCGCAGGCGCTGACCGCCGTTACGCGCTACGCGGCGGCCGACTGGCGCGAGCAGGGCGGCCGGATGCTGTCCGCGGCCGCGCTGCGCGAGCTGCGGCTGGCGGAGCCGGGGTCGGAGCACCAGCTGACCTGGGCCCGCTTCTTCGCGGCGAGCGCGGCGACGGAGGGCGACTTCCAGCTGCTGCTGGGGCTGCTGGACGGTTCGGCGCGGATCGACGGGCTGGACGTGGACCAGGAGCTGCGATGGGACTTCCTCCTGCCGCTGGCCGCGCACGGCGCCGTGGACGAGGCCGTGCTGACGGCGGAGCTGGCGCGGGACGACACGGCGTCCGGCAAGCGGCACCAGGTGCGGTGCCTGGCGGCGCGGCCGTCGGAGGCGGTCAAGGACCAGGCGTGGGCGGTGGTGGTCGAGTCGGACGCGCTATCGAACGCGCTGGTGGAGGCGACGATCGCCGGCATGCAGCAGCCTTCCCAGCGGGCGCTGCTGGCGCCGTACGCGGGGCGCTACTTCGAGGTGATCGAGCGGATCTGGGCGGAGCGCTCGATCCAGATCGGCATGCACGTGGTGAAGGGGCTGTACCCGTCCCTGGAGGACTCGGAATCGACGCTCGCCGCCACGGACGCGTGGCTCTCGTCGCACGCCGGTGCCGCTCCGGCGCTGCGCCGCCTGGTGCTGGAGGCCCGCGACGACCTGGCCCGCGCGCTGCGTGCGCAGGCCGCCGACGCGGCTTCGCCGGCGGTCTAGCCGGCCTGGTTCGCCTCGACCGGCCGGGCTGGTCCGCCGGCCCGGCCGGTCGAGGCGAACGGTGGTATCGGCTTTCGAACGGCCGTACTTTAGTGCAGGGTTGTCCCGATTTGTCGACGAGAATGTAACAGAGGTTAGCAAGACCCGGGCGAGCGGGAATCTCCGCCGCATGAACCACAATGTGCCCCTCCCCCTCGCCCACCTCAGCGGCAGCCGCCCCCTCGTCATGAGCCTCGCCCAGCTCCGCGAGCACGGCGTCAGCGCCTCCGACGCCGCCGAGCGGCCCTGGCAGGAGATCCTGCCGGGGGTGTTCCTCCTCCACCCCGGCGCCGCGACCAGCGAGGAGCGCCTGCACGCCGCCCTGCTGTACGCGAGCCGCCGCGGCGGCCAGGCCATGATCACCGGGCTCGCGGCCCTCGCGCTGTACCGGTTCGGCTCCGCGCCCGCGCTGCCCGCCCTGTCGCAGATCGACGTGCTGGTGCCCCACACCCGCCGGCTCCGCTCCGTCGGCGCCGTGCGGATCGTGCGGACGCACACCCCGCCCCGCCCGCAGGAGGTGACCGGGCTGCCCGTCGCCCCCGTGGCCCGGGCCCTGGCCGACGCGGTCTCCCAGCTCTCCGACGCCGCCGCCGTACGCCGGCTGCTCAGCGAGGCCGTCCGCGGCGGGCACTGCGAACCCGCGGCCGTCGTACGGGAGCTGACGGTGGCCCGGCTGCTGAACCGCCCCCACGTCGTGGACGCCGTCGAGTCCCTGCTCGCGGAGGGCCGGGCCATCGCCGAGGACCGGCTGTACCAGCTCGTACGCGGTTACGAGCTGCCCGAGCCGGTCTGGAACGTGGACCTGCGCCTGCCCGGTGGCCCGCACCTCGGCGGGGTCGACGCGTACTGGCCCGAGGAGGCCGTCGCCGTGGAGATCGACACCCGCGCGCCCCGGCAGGGCGAGGACGAGGAGTTCTCGGAGAGCGTGCGCAAGCGGGAGACCCTGGAGCGGCTCGGGGTGACCGTCATCCACGTCACCCCGCGCAAGCTCCGCGACTGGCCCGAGCAGCAGGCCGCGGTCGTGCGGACCGCCCTGACGGCGGCCGCCGACCGCGAACCCGCCGCCTACCTGGTCGCGCTCCCCCGGTGAAGCGGCAGCGCCGGGTTGGCCGGCGAGTACTCCGGGGTGCTCCAGCGCAGCCGGCCGGGGTGCAGGCTCTCCACCACCGAGTCGATACGGAAGCAGACGCTCCGGCTGCCGTCCGGTCCGAACCCGGTCCGGGCCCTCCCGCTGAGCTGGAGCACCGCCCCGCTCTCCCAGTCCGGGAACAGCAGCCCGGCCCGCGGATCGACGGCCAGGTTCCCCAGGGTCAGGAACATGGCGTTGCCGGGGTAGTCCGGCCAGGACAGCTCGGCGGGCGAGAGCACCTCCACGAAGCCCGGCAGCCCGCCCCGGTGGCTGGCGTCCGTCCGGTCCCCGCCGGTGGTCGCGACGAAGAAGGTGTCGGCGGCGCGGACGGCCCGCTCCTGGTCGGGGGTGAGCGCGTCCCCGCGCCGCACGACACCGGCCCCTTCGGCGACCAGCTCCAGCGGCTGCCGCTTCTGCAGGTACTTGGGGCAGTTCGCGAAGACCCGGTCGGCCTCGACCGCGAACCCGCCCGCGGTCACCTCCACGGCCCCGCCCAGCCGCATCCGGCGCCGGGTGCGGGGGTCGAGGGAAATGGTCCCGACCCGGGTGCCCGCCGTGGCCAGCGCCTCGGCGAGGGGATCACCGGCCGGCACCCCGCCGGCGACCGACATCCGGTGCGGACCGGTGGCCCGCACGAATCCGGGCGCACCGGTGAGCAGCGAGGCCCACAGCCGTCCCGTCCCGTCGGCGGCGCCGACGACCAGGTGCGGCTGCAGCCCGAGGAAAGCCGCGGCGACGTCCTTGATGCCCGTGCCGATCGAGCGGCCGACATGGTCGGCAAGCTCGCGTACGCCGACCCGTTCCTGCACGGCCAGCGAGCCCCGGTGATACCGGTCCATGACCCTGCCTCCCATCTGAGCGATTAGAAGAATCCGCAGGTCGGGGCCCCCGCGACGGGAGCGGGCGCATCCTCGGCACCGGCCGGCACGGAGATCTCCAGACGGATGCCGTCGGGGTCGTGGAAGAAGATGCCGCCGGAGGCGGCGCCTTCACGGTGGGCGACCACGCCCTCGTAGGCGAACTCCACGCCCAGCCCGCGCAGCCGCTGCTCGTACGCCCGGACCTCGTCGATGGCGCCGGCGGAGAGCGCCAGGTGGTGCAGCCCGGCCGCGGCCGGGGCGTACGCGCCGTCGGCCTGCTGCCAGAGCGTGAGGACGAGTTCGCCGTCCTGGCCGAGGAGGGCGAAGCGGCGGCCCTCCTCCTTGCCCTCGCTCAGCAGCTCGAAGCCGAGTGCGTCCCGGTAGAAGGCGAGCGAGCGGGTGAGGTCGGTGACGTTCAGGCCCACGTGCCCGGTGCGCAGCTTGCTGATGACAGCCGTCACGGCTGCCCCCTTTCATCGGTTCGGTTCCATGTTCTAACCTTCTATATTCAAGTTAAAGGTTAGAGGGATCGGCGTCAACCGGTCACGTACCCTTGAGGGGTTAGCTGGCGTGCGTGAGGAGCGGTGGGATGGCGACGGAGACGGCGGACCCCCGCCCCTTGACGGGCGAACCGGTCGCCCTGGACCTGCTGAACACGCGGTGGATGCAGGACGGCGAGGTCACCGACCTCTTCGCCGGGGCCTTCGGGCTGACCCGGATCGAGGGGCTCGCGATCTGGCTGCACAGCACCGGGCTGGCGAGCCGCTTCCGCGCCGACGCCGCGACCCTCGTCCACCTGCTGACCGCCCGCGAGGCGCTGGCCCGGGCGGTCGCGGACCCGGCCGACGAGAGCGCCCGCGCCTTGGTCGACGCCGTGCTGGAGCACGGGCGGATCCGCGCCACCCTGACCGCCGAGGGCCCCGGCGAGCGGGCCGAGTTCGACGACCCGGCCTGGGGGCCGGCCTGGACGGCCGCCCGCGACTACCTGGAGCTGCTGGGTGCGGCGCCCGACCGAATCCGCAAGTGCGCCTCGGAGACGTGCGTGCTGCACTTCCACGACACCTCGCGCAACGGCACCAGGCGCTGGTGCTCGATGTCCGTGTGCGGAAACCGGGCGAAGGCCTCACGCCACTACGCGCGCACGCGCGTGCGCTGAGAAGCCGGAAGTTGTCACACCCGATCTGAGACAGGCCGCCGCCGCACCACCCTGTTGAGGTCGGGAAGTCGACAAAACGATTCTTCAACCCCTGCGATTCGTACGAGTACGCCCCGGTACGGGGTCGATGGCGCATGCTCCGACCTGGCGAGAGTCCGCCATGTCAGGTCTCGGTCAATGACAACGCTCCCCAAACAGCTGTCACTTGCGCAAAGCTGACCGGTCATCCGGCACCGAAATCCGGACCGTATCTTTCACTTATCCAGGGATGCTGATGACCCTCGAATCCCCCAGCTCCATATCCGGGGCCAGACGCGCCGCGCGCGTCGCGGCCGCGGCCGGCCTGGTTGCCGCGCTGGCGACGGCGGGCGCCATGCCCGTGTTCGCGGCGACCGGCACCGCAGCGGGCACCCCGGGCACCGGCCCGGCCGTCAAGTCCGCCGAGCAGAAGCTCGGTTCGAACGACGCCGAGCTGCTTCAGGACGCCAAGGCCAAGGGTGATGCGACCGTCACCGTCATGGTGGCCACCGCCCCCGGCCAGACCAAGCAGGTCGCGGACCAGCTCACCGCGGTCCAGGGCGCCTCGGTCGGCCAGACCAACGACAAGCTCGGCTACGTGCGGGCCACGCTGCCCACCGGCAAGGCCGAGGCTGCGCTGAAGGCGGCCGCCAAGCTGTCCTCGGTGCACGCCATGGACCTCAAGCACGAGATCCAGCTGTCGGACCCGCGGCCCGACGGGGGCCAGGAGTCGGGCTCGGTGAAGAAGACCGCCTCCGAGAGCTACCCGGGGCCGGACAAGAACACCCCCGCGAAGAACCCGTACAACCCGTCCTTCGAGACCGGTGCGGTGGACTTCGTCGCCAAGAACCCGCAGGCCGACGGCCGCGGCGTGACCATCGGCATCCTGGACTCGGGCGTCGACCTCGGCCACCCGGCGCTGCAGAAGACCACCACCGGCGAGCGCAAGATCGTCGACTGGGTCACCGCGACGGACCCGATCACCGACAACGACGCCACCTGGCGCGCGCAGATCACCCCGGTCACGGCCACGGGCGGCACCTTCGCCGCGGGCGGCCAGAGCTGGAAGGCGCCGGAGGGCTCGTACCAGTGGAGCCGGTTCTCCGAGTCGATCACCGCCACCGGTGACATGAAGGGCGACGTCAACCGCGACGGCGACACGACCGACAAGTTCGGCATGCTCTACGACCCCGCCGCCGGCACCGTCCGCGTCGACACCGACCAGGACGGCGACTTCACGAACAACGAGCCGATGAAGCCGTACAAGGACGGCTACCAGATCGGCTACTTCGGCACGGACAACCCGGCGACCGACGTCGCCGAGCGCATCCCGTTCGTGATCCAGATCCGCAAGGACGTCCCGATGGACCCGCTGGGCGGGGACTGGGTCGGCAAGAAGGCCGACTTCGTCAACATCGGCATCATCGAGTCCGAGCACGGCACGCACGTCGCCGGCATCACCGCCGCCAACAGCCTCTTCGGCGGCAAGATGAACGGCGAGGCGCCCGGCGCGAAGATCGTCTCCTCGCGCGCCTGCTCCTGGTCCGGCGGCTGCACCAACGTCGCACTGACCGAGGGCATGATCGACCTCGTCGTCAACCGCGGCGTGGACATCGTCAACATGTCCATCGGCGGCCTGCCGGCGCTGAACGACGGCAACAACGCCCGCGCCGAGCTCTACAAGAACCTCATCGACACCTACGGTGTCCAGCTCGTCATCTCGGCGGGCAACGAGGGCCCCGGTGTCAACACCATCGGCGACCCCGGTCTCGCGGACAAGGTCATCTCCGTGGGCGCCGCGGTCTCCAAGGAGACCTGGGCCGCCAACTACGGCTCCGGCGTGACCACGAAGTACAACATGTTCCCGTTCTCCTCGCGCGGTCCGCGTGAGGACGGCGGCTTCACGCCGACCATCACCGCCCCCGGCGCGGCCATCAACACCACCCAGACCTGGCTGCCCGGCTCCCCGGTGAAGGAGGCCGGCTACAGCCTGCCGGCCGGCTACTCGATGCTGCAGGGCACCTCGATGTCCTCGCCGCAGGCGACGGGCGCCAGCGCCCTGCTGCTCTCGGCCGCCAAGCAGCAGCACGTCGCGGTCACCCCGGCGAGCCTGCGCGTGGCGCTCACCAGCACCGCGAAGAAGATCGACGACGTCCCGGCGCACGCCCAGGGCGCGGGCCTGATCAACATCGTCGACGCGTGGGAGTCCCTCCAGCGCGGCGCCAAGGCCAACGAGTTCACCGTCAAGGCGCCTGTCGACACCGCGCTCGACCAGTTCCTGAAGACCCCGGGCTTCGGCACCGGCGTCTACGACCGTGAGGGCGGCCTCAAGGTCGGCCAGAAGAAGGTCTACGACGTCGTCGTCACCCGCACCACGGGCGTCAAGTACGGCACCCGGCACAACCTGAGCTGGCGCAACAACGACGGCACGTTCAAGGTTGTCGGCGGCTACGACTACGTCACGCTGCCGCTGAACAAGCCTGTCACCATCAAGGTCGAGGCCAAGCCCAAGACGGCCGGCGTGCACAGCGGCATCCTGCAGCTGGACGACGAGACCACCGAGGGCATCGACAAGCAGATCCTGACCACGGTCGTCGCCTCCACCCCGCTGGCGAAGCCGTCGTTCACGATGTCGGACACCTCCTCCGTCCAGCGCAACAGCCACAAGTCGTACTTCGTCACCGTCCCGCAGGGTGCGAAGTCCCTTGAGGTCGCCCTCGGCGGTCTCGCGGCGGGCAGCCAGACGCGCTTCATCTCGATCCACCCGTACGGCACAGGCGTCGAGGACAGCGCGACGACCCAGTGCTACCCGAACTACGACAACCCGGCCAACAAGTGCCGCCCCGACCTGCGCTCGTACGAGAACCCGACGCCGGGCGTCTGGGAGATCGAGGTCGAGTCGCGCCGTACGTCGCCGCTGCTCGACAACCCGTTCAAGCTCGACGTCAGCGTCCTGGGCGCGGGCTTCGACCCGGCGGTCAAGGTCCTTCCCGAGGTCAAGCAGGGCACCCCGGCCCCGGTCCAGTGGACCGTCAAGAACGACGGTGCGGCCATCACCGGCGGCAAGCTCCAGGGCGGCCCGCTCGGCTCCGCGAAGGTCGCCAAGCCGACCATCGCCAACGGTGAGACCCAGACGAGCACCGTCACCATCGGTGAGGGCGTCTCCCGCCTGGACGTGGCCATCGGCGGTGTCTCCGACACCGGCGCCGACCTCGACCTCACCATCCTCAAGGACGGCGTCAAGGTCGGCTCCTCCGCCGACGGCGACTCCGAGGAGGCCGTGACCCTGCTCAACCCGGCCGCCGGTACCTACACCATCGAGGTGGCCGGGTACGCGGTTCCGTCCGGCTCCACCACGTACAACTACCGCGACGTGTACTTCTCGTCCGCCCTGGGCTCCGTCCAGGTCGACGGGGCCGCCGCGGTGAACCTCACCAACGGCGCCTCGGCGTCCGTCTCGGCGAACGTCCTCGCCGCCGCTCCGGCCCCCGAGGGCCGCCAGTTCTTCGGCGAGGTCAAGCTGCTCAACGGCCGCGGCACCGCCGCGGGCACCGGCAGCGTGCAGATCGAGAAGGTCACCCCGTAGTTCCACTCCGGAGGGGCGGTGCTCGCACGAGCGCCGCCCCTCCGGGCTTTCCCCCTCCCCCGGGCCGGCGCGCCCGGCGGTTCTCCCCGAGTTCGATGTGCGGAACATCCGTCCTGATACCGGACGCGACAGACCGGACCGCAACCGGCCGCGACCTGGCAAAAGGGGCGCTCAGCGGGGGTGCGGCACGGCCGCCACGAACGCGTCACCGAGGTTCACATTCAGGACACCGTCCGTTCCTCGGACAATGGATTGGACAAGCCTCGTGGGGTCGAACGCATGATGGCTTCACGCGCCCGCGTCGTACGTACCAAAAGGAGTCACCGTGAGGGTCGGAATCGTCGGAGCCACCGGACAGGTCGGCGGAGTCATGCGCGGCATCCTCGCCGAGCGCAAGTTCCCGGTGGACGAGCTGCGGCTGTTCGCCTCGGCCCGTTCCGCGGGCTCGACCCTCGCGTGGGAGGGCAAGGAGATCACCATCGAGGACGCCTCCACGGCCGACTACTCCGGCCTGGACATCGTGCTCTTCTCCGCGGGCGGCGCCACCTCCCGGGCCCTCGCCGAGAAGGTCGCCTCGCAGGGCGCCGTCGTGATCGACAACTCTTCCGCCTGGCGCGGCGACCCGGAGGTCCCCCTCGTCGTCTCCGAGGTCAACCCGCACGCGATCAAGAACCGCCCCAAGGGCATCATCGCGAACCCGAACTGCACCACCATGGCCGCCATGCCGGTGCTGCGCCCGCTGCACGACGAGGCCGGCCTCACCGCGCTGATCGCCACCACCTACCAGGCCGTCTCCGGCTCGGGCCTGGCCGGTGTGGCCGAGCTCAAGGGCCAGGCCTGTGCGGTCTCCGAGGCCGCCGACCAGCTGACCTTCGACGGCGGCGCCGTGGACTTCCCGGAGCCGGCCGTCTACAAGCGCCCGATCGCGTACAACGTGGTCCCGCTCGCGGGCAACCTGGTCGACGACGGCTCCTTCGAGACGGACGAGGAGCAGAAGCTCCGCAACGAGTCCCGCAAGATCCTGGAGATCCCGGAGCTCAAGGTGTCGGGCACCTGCGTGCGCGTGCCGGTCTTCTCCGGCCACTCCCTCCAGGTCAACGCCCGCTTCGCGAACCCGATCAGCGTGGAGCGCGCGTACGAGCTGCTCAAGGACGCCCCGGGCGTCGAGCTCTCGGAGATCCCGACCCCCCTCCAGGCAGCGGGCAAGGACGCCTCGTACGTGGGGCGCATCCGCGTCGACGAGACCGTGGAGAACGGCCTCGCGCTGTTCCTCTCGAACGACAACCTGCGCAAGGGCGCGGCCCTGAACGCGGTCCAGATCGCCGAGCTCGTCGCCGGGGAACTGCGCGGCTGAGCCTTCGACCACGCGGAAGGGGCGGCACCGGCCGGTGCCGTCCCTTCCGCGTCTGCGCTGCTCAGCGCGGTCTGCGGGCCTCGAAGAGGAAGCAGCCGAACTCGGTGGCGCGCACGTGCACCAGGGCGGCTTCCGGGTCGGCGAAAGCCTCCGCCAAGGCCTCCTCCAGCGCCGCGTCCGGCTCCTCGCCGAGGGAGAGGGCGCGGCCGCCGAGGATGCGCCCCCGGTCGTCGTAGCGGCGGACCGTACGCAGGGCCCCGGGGTGGGCGAAGGGGTGGCCGGGGACCCCGGCCGGGCCGCCGCAGCCCGCGGCGTGGATGAACACCGGGCCCTGCTCGTCGTACGCGCCCGGGTCGGCGCCGGTCTCGGCCGCCCAGCGGCGCAGCGGTGCGTAGGAGACGAGTGCGATCCGCTCCCCGGGACGGCTGCGGCGCAGGCAGCACCGCAGCGGGGCGCCGCCCTCGGGGTCCTCGTAGGGCAGGCAGGGCCGGCCGGCGTCGTCACGGACGCGCAGGGCGGCGAGGGTGGCGGGGGCGACGGGGCGTACGGCGCGGAGCGCCGGTCGGGGCGCCGGATGCGTGGTCATGCCGTCCAGGGTGCGCGCCCGGACCTGGCGAAGCTGGCGGAAAACGGACGTCGTGTTTCGCCTGTGGATTACTCCACGCGCCTGGTCGGCCCCACGTGGAAGGATGGCGGGGCAACGTCACCATCAAAGGAGATGACCGCGTGCCTGGCACGAATCTCACCCGTGAAGAGGCTCAGCAGCGGGCGAAGCTGCTCACCGTCGACTCGTACGAGGTCGAACTCGATCTCAGCGGTGCGCAGGAGGGCGGCACGTACCCGTCCGTGACCACCGTGCGGTTCCGGTCGGCCGAGGCCGGCGCCGAGACCTTCATCGACCTGGTCGCCCCGGCGGTGCACGAGGTCGTCCTCAACGGCACGTCCCTGGACACGGCCGAGGTCTTCCGGGACTCACGCATTGCGCTGGGGAACCTGGCGGCCGGGGCCAACGAGCTGAAGGTCGTCGCGGACTGCGCGTACACCAACACGGGCGAGGGCCTGCACCGCTTCGTGGACCCGGTGGACCAGCAGGCCTACCTGTACACCCAGTTCGAGGTGCCGGACGCGCGGCGGGTGTTCGCCAGCTTCGAGCAGCCCGACCTGAAGGCGACGTTCCAGTTCACCGTGACGGCCCCCGAGGGCTGGACGGTCGTCTCGAACTCTCCGACGCCGGAGGCGGCGGACGTCAAGGACAACGTCTGGCGCTTCGAGCCGACGCCGCGCATCTCCACGTACATCACGGCGCTGATCGTCGGCCCGTACCACGCGGTGCACAGCTCGTACGAGGGCCCGAACGGCCAGTCGGTGCCGCTCGGCATCTACTGCCGGCCGTCGCTCGCCGAGTTCCTGGACGCGGACGCGATCTTCGACGTGACGCGGCAGGGCTTCGACTGGTTCCAGGAGAAGTTCGCGTACGACTACCCGTTCGCCAAGTACGACCAGCTCTTCGTCCCCGAGTTCAACGCGGGTGCGATGGAGAACGCGGGCGCGGTCACCATCCGCGACCAGTACGTCTTCCGCTCGAAGGTGACGGACGCGGCCTACGAGGTGCGCGCCGAGACCATCCTGCACGAGCTCGCTCACATGTGGTTCGGCGACCTCGTCACCATGGAGTGGTGGAACGACCTGTGGCTGAACGAGTCGTTCGCCACGTACACCTCGATCGCGTGCCAGGCCTACGCGGAGGGCTCGAAGTGGCCGCACGCGTGGACCACCTTCGCCAACTCCATGAAGACCTGGGCGTACCGGCAGGACCAGCTGCCGTCCACGCACCCGATCATGGCGGAGATCCGTGACCTGGACGACGTCCTGGTCAACTTCGACGGCATCACGTACGCCAAGGGCGCCTCGGTGCTCAAGCAGCTCGTCGCCTACGTCGGCATGGACGCCTTCTTCAAGGGCGTGCAGGCGTACTTCAAGGCGCACGCGTTCGGGAACACGCGCCTGTCGGACCTGCTCGGCGCCCTGGAGGAGACCTCGGGCCGCGACCTGGCCGCCTGGTCGAAGGCATGGCTGGAGACGGCCGGCATCAACATCCTGCGCCCCGCGATCGAGACGGACGCGGACGGGAACATCACCGCGTTCGCGGTCCGCCAGGAGGCCCCGGCGCTGCCCGCGGGCGCGCAGGGCGAGCCGACGCTGCGCCCGCACCGGATCGCGATCGGCCTGTACGACCTGGACGGCGGCAAGCTCGTCCGCACGGACCGGATCGAGCTGGACGTCGACGGCGAGCTGACGGAGGTGCCGGAGCTGGTGGGCCGGGCCCGCCCGGCGGTCGTGCTGCTGAACGACGACGACCTGTCGTACGCCAAGGTCCGCCTGGACGAGGTCTCCCTCGCCAACGTCACCGCGCACCTCGGCGACTTCACCGAGTCGCTGCCGCGGGCGCTGTGCTGGGCCTCGGCGTGGGACATGACCCGCGACGGCGAGCTGGCCACGCGCGACTACCTCGCCCTCGTCCTGTCGGGCATCGGCCGGGAGTCGGACATCGGCGTCGTCCAGTCGCTGCACCGGCAGGTGAAGCTGGCCGTCGACCTGTACGCCGACCCGGCGTGGCGGGAGCAGGGCCTGGCGACCTGGACCGAAGCCACGCTGTCGCACCTGCGCGACGCCGAGCCGGGCAGCGACCACCAGCTGGCGTGGGCCCGCGCGTTCGCGGCCACGGCCCGCACCGAGGGGCAGCTGACCTACCTGTCCGCGCTGCTGGACGGTGCGGCGGAGATCGAGGGCCTCGTCGTCGACACCGAACTGCGGTGGGCGTTCCTGGAGCGCCTCGTCGCCACCGGTGTCCTGGACGAGCCGGCCATCGCGGCGGAGCTGGAACGCGACCGTACGGCGGCGGGCGAGCGCCACGCGGCCACGGCGCGGGCGGCGCGTCCGACGGCCGGGGCCAAGGCCGAGGCGTGGGCCTCGGTGGTGGAGTCCGCGGACCTGCCCAACGCGGTACAGGAGGCGGTGATCGGCGGCTTCGTCCAGACCGACCAGCGCGAGCTGCTGGCCCCGTACACCGAGAAGTACTTCGCGGTGGTCAAGGGGATCTGGGAGAACCGGAGCCACGAGATCGCCCAGCAGATCGCGGTGGGCCTCTACCCGGCGCTCCAGGTCTCCCCGCAGACCCTGGCCGCGACGGACGCCTGGCTGGCCTCGGCGGAGCCGAACGCGGCCCTGCGGCGCCTGGTCTCGGAGTCCCGGTCGGGCGTGGAACGCGCCCTGAAGGCCCAGGCCGCGGACGCGGCGGCCGCCTCCGCCTGACGCCCCTCCCCTGGCGGAGCCCGGCCGACGCCGGGCCCGCCGGGGATCGGGCCGACCGGCCCCGCAGGCGTTCGAGGCGCCGGCAACGGCGCCGCACCCCTGCACGGACCCGGGCGGCGCGGGGCCGGGCCTGCTCCGGTGGGCGGCGGTCAGCGGGCGGCGGCGACCTCGCGGAGGGCCGTCAGGGCATGGGCCACCGCCGGCGCGGATTCCGAGCCGCTGCGCGTGGCCGCGATGACGTGCCGGGTGGGGCGGTCGTGGGTCAGCACCCGCACCGTCACCCCCGAGGCCCGGCTCGACACCATGCGCGGAACCAGCGCCACGCCCATCCCGGCCTCGACCATCGCCAGGATCGCCGTCCACCCGGCCGCCGCGTGCGCCTGCTCCGGCACGAACCCGGCCGCCTCGCACGCCGTGCGCGCGATCTCCTGCCACGGCCCGCTGCCCCCGTAGATCCACGGATCGCCGGACAGGTCCGCCAGCCGCAGCTCCTCCACCTCCGCCAGCGGATGCCCCGGCGGCAGCGCCACGTCGAGCGGGTCCTCCAGCAGCGTCATCCGGGTGAACCGCGGGTCCCGGGCGGTCGGGGCGTGGGCCGCGAGCGAGAGGGCCAGGTCGACCGCCCCGGCCGACAGCAGCTCGTACGACTCGGCCGCCTCGGTCTCCCGTACCCGCACCTCCACCCCCGGGTGGCTCCGCCGCAGCGCCGCCACCGCCGGGACCACCAGCACCGGCACGGCCGTGGAGAAGGCCCCGATCCGGACCTCCCCCGCATCCCCGGCCAGGTACCCGGCCAGCTCGGCGTCCGCCCGCTCCAGCTGCGCGAACACCGCCTCGGCGTGCCGCAGTACGAGGTGCGCGGCGTCCGTGAGCCGGACCCGGCGCCCGTGCGCCTCCAGCAGCGGCACCCCCAACTGCCGTGCGAGATTGGTCAGCTGCTGCGAAACGGCCGAGGGCGTCATGTGCAGCGCCTCGGCCGTCGCGGTCACGGTCCCCCGGTCGGCCAGGGTCCGCAGGATCCGCAGCTTCTTGATGTCCCACTCGGTCATGGGAGCGAACCTACCGCCGGGCCCTTGGGGAGTGACGCCGCGAGCGCGGCCCGACCGACGCGGCGCTCCCCAGGCTCACGCCGCCCAGGATCAGCGCCATGCAGAGCAGCTGCGCCGGGCCCGTCCGCTCGCCCAGCAGCAGGAGGCCGAGGCCGGCGACGCACACCGGCTGGAGGTAGTAGACGACTCCCGCCCGGGCCGCGCCGATGAGCGAGACGGCCTTGTTCCAGGCGAAGAAGGCGACCGCGGAGGACATCACGCCGACGTAGAGCAGCATGCCCCCGGTGCCGGCGGTGACCTCGAAGCCGCCCTGGACGGTGACGGACACGGCGTACGCGGGGGCCAGCATCAGCGCGCCGAGCACGAACGTGGTGATCAGGAAGGACGGTCCGCCGAGCTCGGCGGGCCTGCGCCTCAGCAGCGCGCTGTACGTGGCGAACGACAGGGCGGCGGCGAACATCCACAGGTCGCCGGCGCCGAAGTCGAAGGCGAGCGAGCCGTCCCCGACGAGCAGCAGCACCCCGAAAGCGGCGAGGAGCAGCCCGCAGGTGCGCCGGGCTCCGAGCCGTTCGCCGCCGAGGCGGGCGTACAGCGCCATGACGACCGGCGAGGCAGCCATGATCATGCCCATGTTGGAGGCGGAGGTGGTCAGTCCGGCCTGGTGCACGAGCGTGTTGTACAGGGCGACGCCGAACAGCGAGGCGAGGGCGATGAAGCCGAGGTTCTTGCGGATCAGCTCCCGCTGCTGCCAGGCCTGCCGGGCCGCGAACGGGGCGACGGCGAGGGTGGCGATGATCCAGCGCCAGAACACGGCCTGGACGGGCGGGACGGCGTCGGCCATCCCCCGGGTCGCGACGAAGCTGCCGGACCAGACGACCGTGGCGACCAGGGCGAGGAGGACGCCGAGCCCCGCGGGCCCCCTCTTCACCCCTATGGCGGGCTTGTGCTGCGCAACGGTACGGACCCGGTCCATGACGGCCACGGTGTGTCTCCCCCTCGGGTGCTGGTGTGACGGGCGGCTTGTCCGCCTGTCCGCCTTCCGGCGCGAGATCTACCGTCGCACCGGACCATCCGTCAGGTCCATCGAAATGTTTCGATCGGTCTCTTCAGTAGAACTGAACGGTTCTGCAGGGGTCCGAGCGGCGAACAGCTGGCCCGCGACGGTGGCCCCGAAGGCGATCGCCATGCCCACCAGCTGTACGGGCGACAGCGCCTGTCCGAGGGCCGCCCAGCCGATGACGGCCGCGGTGAGCGGGGACAGCGGGCCGAGCAGGGTGACCGAGGTGGCGGTGAGCCGGCCGATGCCGCGGAACCAGAGCCAGTACGCGATACCGGTGTTGATCAGCATCATGTAGCCGTAGCCCAGGAAGGCCTTGCCGTCGAGTGCGGGAGGCGCCCCCTCGACGAGGACCGCGACGGGGATGATGACCAGCCCGCCCGCGGTGAGCTGCCAGCCGGTCACGGCCAGCGGGCCGACCCCCTCCGGGCGCCCCCAGCGCTTGGTCATGACCGTGCCCGCGGCCATGGAGGCGGAGGAGACGACACCGGCGACGATGCCGACGAGGTCCAGCCGGGCCGCCGAGGTCAGGACGACCATGCTCACGCCGAACGCCCCCACGACGGCGGCCAGGACGGTCCGCAGCCGTGCCCGCTCCCCCAGGACCAGGGCGGCGAGTCCGACGACGAACAGCGGGCCGGCCGAGCCGAGTACGGCCGCCACGCCGCCGGGCAGCCGGTACGCGGAGAGGAACAGCAGCGGGAAGAAGGCGCCGATGTTGAGCGTGCCGAGGACCGCGGACTTCCACCACCACGCGCCGCTCGGCAGTCTGCGGGCCAGGGCCGTGAGCAGCAGTCCGGCGGGCAGGGCCCGCATCACCCCGGTGAACAGGGGCCGGTCGGGCGGGAGCAGTTCGGTGGCGACGGCGTAGGTCGAGCCCCAGGAAATCGGGGCGAGGGCGGTCAGGGCGACGGTGGTGAAACGCTTCATGGCAGGTGACTCCTCGGGCAGGTGAGGAACTCCGACGGACAGGGTGAGAGGAAGGGCGGCCCGGGCGGCCGGGGCCGGGGTCAGACGGCCGGGGCCGGGCTCCGGCCCGGTGCCCGCTCCCCCCGGGCGGCCACCGCGGTCGGCGGCTGCGCGTACACGGCCTCGGCGGGCAGCCGCCGCTCCAGCCGGACCAGCGCCAGGGCGGCGCCGGCCGCGGCGGCGGCGAGGACGGCCCAGGGCAGCCGGCCGTCGACGGAGAGCAGGACGGTGAAGAAGGAGGGGGCGAGCGCGGTGGCCAGCGAGTAGGACAGCTGATAAGCGGCCAGGTAGCGGCCGCGCGCGGCTTCGGGGGCGGCGGACACCGACAGGGCCCCGCCGGACGGGCTGTGCACCAGCTCGCCGAGCGTGTAGACGACGACGATGGCCAGCAGGGCGACCAGGGTCGCGGTCTGCCCGGGGCGCAGGGTGCCGAGCGCGATCTGTCCGACGAAGGCGGCGGCGAAGAGCAGTGCACCGAGGGCGGCCGAGCGGGTGCGGCGGGCTCCGGAGCGCCGGACCCGGCCCGCGACGAGCACGCCGATCCCGGCGCACAGGACGGTGTTGACGGTGAACGCGGCTCCGGTGAGGGAGTCGGGTCCGTGCAGCCAGGTGGCGATGTACAGCGGGAAGAGCACGGACAGGGCGGCGTAGCCCAATGCGGTGAGGAAGTTGGCGGCGGTCAGTGCCAGGAAGGGCCGGTCGCGCAGGACCGTCCGGTATCCGGCGGGCTGCCGCCCGGCGGGGGCCGGCTGCGCGTCGCGCACCGGGCGGACCCGGCCTGCGAGCAGTCCGGCGAGCGCGAAGGCCAGCGCATTGCCCCAGGCGGTGTACGTGAAGCCGGCGGTCCCCCACATCGCCAGCACCCCGGAGACGATCAGGGCGCCGGCGCCCATCCCGGCGTTCTGCAGGGCCCGGAGCGAGGCCTGGAGCCGGTCCCGGGCGGCGCCGCGCGCCACCTCCCCGATCAGGGACTGCTGGACTACGGGGAAGGACCGGTCGGCGAGGGCGGTGACGAGCGCGACGGCGGCGAAGGCCGGCAGCGAGCCGGCGAACGGGTAGAGCGCGAAGCCGAGTGCCCGTATCGCGTAGAGGGCCAGGATGACCCGCTTGGCACCCAACCGGTCGACGGCCGAACCGGCGAGCGGCATGAACGCCAGCCCGGCCAGGCCGGTGGCGGTCATCACCATGCCGACAAGGGGAAAGGAGAGGCCGGTGACGTGGTGGAAGAAGACGAGCGAGAACGGGATGTACATGCCGATCCCGATCGCGCTGACACCGGCGCCGACGAGCAGTGACCGCTCCCCCGCCACCCTTGTTTCCCTGACCGTGGCCATCGTTCCTCCCCCTAAGTCGCTTGATGGAAAGTAGCTTACTCCTAAGCTACTTTCCATCAAGCAACTTTCTTGCGAACGATCTGTGGAAGGCCGGATACTGCGCTCATGACCGAGGCCAACAAGGACGCCGTCGACGCGATCGTCAACCAGTGGCACGTGGTGCGACCGGACCTGGAAACCGCCCCCATGGCCGTCTTCGGCCGCATCTACCGGATCGCCCGGGCCATGGGCGACGCGATGGACCGGGCCTACGCCCGGTACGGGATCTCACGCGGGGAGTTCGACGTCGTCGCCACGCTGCGCCGCTCAGGGGCCCCGTACACCCTCTCGCCGCGCCAGCTGTCGGCCACGCTCATGCTCACGACGGGCGGCATGACGGGGCGTCTGGACAAGCTGGAGAAGGCCGGCCTGCTCTCCCGCAAGCCCGACCCGCACGACCGGCGCGGACTGCAGGTGACGATCACCGACCGCGGGCTCGCCCTCATCGACGAGGCCGTCGCCGCCGGCCTGGAGGTGCAGCGCGCCGCGCTCACCGGGCTGAGCGACGAGGAGGTCGCCGCCCTGGACGGCCTGCTCCGCAAGCTGCTGGCCGGGGTCTAGCGGAAGTCCGGCGGACGTCCGCCGGCGCCCAACCGGCGTCCGCCGGGCGCCCGGAACGCACAACGGGCGCCGGGGGTCCGCACCGAAGCCGAAAGGACATCGGCCTGCGGACCCCCGGCGCCCGGAAGTCTTGTGGGGACTGACCCCTGCGGGTCAGCCCTGGGTCGGCTGCTTGCGCGACTTGTCCAGAACGATCACGAGACCCGTGATGATCAGGAACAGTGCGATCGGCGTGAAAACGTACAGGCCGAGGGTCTGGGCAATGCTCAGGCCCGGACCCGGGTCGTCGCCGTCGTCGCGGCTCAGCGCGAGCGCGGGAGACGTCATCAGCAGCATCATCAGCGTCGATCCGGCCGTGACGGCGCCGGCGCGCAGAGCGTTCTTCTTGTCCACGGTGCAAACGTAGCGAACACCTAAACGCGTCGCGCGCCCGGGGGTGCCATACGGGCACGCACCCCCTCCCGCACCGCGCTCAGCAGGGCGTTCGCCCGGGGCGAGGCGGCCAGCGCCTCCAGGGTCAGCGGCCGTCCCGCCGGGTCCGCGACCGGCAGCCGCCAATTCGGGTACTGGTCCCAGGTACCGGGCAGGTTCTGCGGCCTCCGGTCCCCCACCGCGTCCGGGAGCCAGACGCCGACCAGCCGGGCCGGGGTGCGCAGCAGGAAGCCGTACAGGGCCCGTACGGCGGCCTCCTCGCCCTTGGTGTCCAGGCCGAGCCCCTCCAGTACGTCCAGCCACTGGGCGGTGTCCGCGGCGTCCTGAGCCCGCTCCTGCTCCACCGCTTGGGTCAGCAGGCCGAGCCGGTCGCGCAGTTCCACATGCCCGCCGGCCAGCTTGGCGGCCGTGGGCGGGAGGTCGTGGGTGGTGGCGGTGGCCAGGCAGTCGGCCCGCCAGTCCTCGGGGGCGAGCGGCTGTCCGTCGCCCGACCAGTCCCGTTCGAACCACAGCACGGACGTGCCGAGCACGCCGCGCCGGGCCAGTGCCCGGCGGACCCGCGGCTCCACCGTCCCGAGGTCCTCGCCGATGACCGGGGCCCCGGCCCGGTGGGCCTCCAGCACCAGGATCGCGAGCATCGCCTCGCCGTCGTACGAGACGTACGCGCCCTCGGCGGGCGGGGCGCCCTCCGGGATCCACCAGAGCCGGAACAGGCCCATGACGTGGTCGATGCGCAGCGCGCCGGCGTAGCGGAACACCCCGCGCAGCAGGGACCGGAACGGCGCGTACCCGGTGGCCGCGAGCCGGTCGGGCCGCCACGGCGGCAGTCCCCAGTCCTGGCCGCGCGCGTTGAAGGCGTCGGGCGGGGCGCCGACGCAGACGCCCTTCGCGTAGAGGGGCGGGCCGAAGGTGTCCGAGCCCTTGGGGTGCACCCCGACGGCCAGGTCGTGCACGATGCCGACCGCCATCCCCGCCTCCCGGGCGGCCTGCTGGGCCGCCGCGAGCTGGGTGTCCGTCAGCCAGACCAGCCACCGGTGGAATTCGGCCCCGCCTCTCGGATCGTCGCCGGCGTGCCCGGCGCACCACGCGGCGTGCCGGTCCAGCGCCTCGCCCTGCCCGGCACAGAACTCCCGGTAGGCAGCCTCCCGTTCAGGTGCGCGCGGGACCGCGTAGAGCAGTTCCAGGGCAGTGCGCTTGAGGGCCCAGACGGCGTCCCGGTCGATCAGCGCCCCCTTCTCCAGGACCTCGCGGCGCAGCTCCCCGCCCCGGGCGGCGAGTTCGGCGAGGGCTTCCCGCTCGTGGCAGTCGGCGTACTCGGGGACGTCCTCGATCCGCAGGTGCACCGGGTCGGGGAAGCGGCGCGAGGAGGGCCGGTACGGGGAGGGGTCGGTCGGGGTCCCGGGGACGGCCGCGTGCAGCGGGTTGACCTGGATGAACCCGGCGCCGTGGGTGCGGCCGGCCCAGCGGGCGAGCGCGGCCAGGTCGCCGAGGTCACCCATGCCCCAGGAGTGCTCGGAGAGCAGGGAGTACAGCTGGACGAGCAGCCCGTGGGCCCGCTCTGGCGCAGCCGGGGCCCGCTCCGGGGCCACGATCAGGGTCGCGGCGCCGGTGCGGCCGTCGGGGGTCTCCGCGTGGATCCGGTGCACCCCGAGCGGCGGCACCCCGCCCGGCTCCCAGACCCCGGCCTCGTCCCCGTCCCCGACGTCGTCCCCCTCCAGCCGGGTCCGCGTCCCGGGCGGCAGCGCGGCCAGCGCGGCGGGCGGCTCCGACCCGGCCCACCACACCAGCACGGGCGGCAACAGCCGGTGCGCCGCTTCGCGTTCCGCTTCGGCCAGGTTCCCCCGTACGGCCTGCGGGGTGTCGCAGTCCACGCCCAGCTCCCGCAGCACCGCGACGACGGTTGCCTCCGGGACCCGGACGGTGACGTCCTCGGCGGGCTGGTAGGTGGTGGCGACGCCGTGCAGGGCCGCGAGCCGGGCGAGGTCGTCCATGTGAGTACCTGTGTCCCTGTGTCTGGCCGCCCGCGGCGGCGGCCGCGGCGGGTGTGGTCGGTTCGCTCGTCAGCGCGCCCTCGTCGGTGAGCGGGGGCCCGCCGGCCAGCGGCGCGTGCACGGAACCGGCGAGCGGGAGCTCGCTGGTGAGGGGTCCTTCGGCGGGCCCCGCCTGCGCGGGCAGGTGGGCGAGCAGCGGGGTGCGCCGCGGGACGGCGGAGGCGGGTCGGGTGCCGGGTGCGGCGTTCACGGCGGCTGCTCCTTTGTCCGTACGAGGTGTGAGGGTGGGTCAGGGGCCGTGGAGCACCGCCGGGAACAACGCAGCCATACCCCGTGGGCGGCGTCGCATTCCTGGCGTATCCAGGTCAGAACACCCACTCGCATTGACACTCCGGGCGCACGGGTGGTGGGCTCGGGGGCATTCGTACAAGCGGGAGACAACTCGGGACGGGGAGGCTCCGTGCAGCTCAGGGGCAGGAAGCGGACGACGGCCGCGGCCGTGGCGGTCATCGGGACGCTGCTGGGCGGCGGGGTGTTCGCCGGGCCGCCGGCCGCCCTCGCGGCGCCGGGCGCCCCGGCCGTCCCGGGACCGGACCCCTCTGCCGGGCCTGCTGCCGGACCGGGTTCCGATCCCGCCGCGGGGCAGGCCGCCGCGCCGGGCACCGGGCCCGTGCTCGACCCGGGCTCCGACACGCCTCGAACGGCTGCCGAGGGGCCGGCCGTGTGGCCGCGGCCGCAGTCGATGACCGCCGACAAGGCGCGCGAGGTCCCGCTGGGCGCCGAGGCCGTGCTGGTGGCGGCGCCGGACGCCGATCCGTACGCGGTCGGGCTGGTCCGCACCGCCCTGCGCGAGGCGGGCGTACGGACCCTGCACGAACCGGCTCCCGGGGCGCCGCTGCCCGAACGGGGCACCGTCGTACGGCTCCAGGGCGCCGACGCGCAGGAGGCCCTGCACGCGCTGGGCGCGGCCGGGGCCGGGGCGGCGGGCGCCGACCTGCCGAACGGGGGCTACCGGCTGGCCGTCGGCAAGGCCGCGGGCCGGGACACGGTCGCGCTGGCCGGCGTGGGCGAGGACGGGCTGTTCCATGCGGCGCAGACGCTGCGCCAGCTGCTGGCCGCGGGCGGCCCGGGCGCCGGCAAGGTGCCCGGGGTGGTGGTGCGGGACTGGCCGACCGCGCCCGTGCGCGGGACCACCGAGGGGTTCTACGGGCAGCCGTGGACCCAGGAGCAGCGGCTCGCACAGCTGGACTTCATGGGCCGGACCAAGCAGAACCGGCTGCTGATCGCGCCCGGCGACGACCCGTACCGTACGACCGGCTGGCGCGAGGACTACCCGGCGCAGCAGCAGGCGGAGTTCCGGGCCCTGGCCGAGCGGGCCCGCGCCAACCGGGTGGTGCTGGCCTGGGCAGTGGCCCCCGGGCAGTCGATGTGCCTGGCCTCGGCGGCCGACCGGGCGGCGCTGGCGCGCAAGCTGGACGCGATGTGGGACCTGGGCTTCCGGGCGTTCCAGGTGCAGTTCCAGGACGTCAGCTACACCGAGTGGGGCTGCCGGGCGGACCGGGTGCGGTACGGGACGGGCCCGGCGGCGGCCGCGAAGGCGCACGCGGAGGTCGCCGGCGAGCTGGCGGCGCACCTCGCCGCCCGGCATCCGGGCGCGGCGCCGCTGTCGCTGATGCCGACGGAGTACCACCAGAAGGGCGCGACCGCGTACCGGACCGCGCTGGCGAGCCGGCTCGACGGGCGGGTGGAGGTCGCCTGGACGGGCGTGGGCGTGGTCCCGCGCACGATCACCGGCAAGGAGCTCCTCGGGGCGCGCGGCGCCTTCGGGGAGCACCCCCTCGTCACCATGGACAACTACCCGGTCAACGACTGGGACCCGGGCCGGGTCTTCCTCGGCCCGTACACGGGCCGGGAGCCGGCGGTGGCGAGCGGTTCGGCGGCGCTGCTGGCCAATGCGATGCCGCAGGCCACCCTGTCGCGGATCCCGCTGTTCACGGCGGCCGACTTCGCGTGGAACCCGAACGGCTACCGGCCGGGCGAGTCCTGGGCGGCGGCGGTCTCCGACCTGGCTGGGCCGGACCCCGCGGCCCGCCGGTCCCTGGCCGGGCTGGCCGGGAACACGGCGTCCTCGGGCCTGGGCCAGCAGGAGTCGGCGTACCTGCGCCCGCTGGTGGACGAGTTCTGGCGCAGCCGCGGCTCGGGCGACCAGGCGGCCGGCGACCGGCTGCGGGCCGCGTTCACGGCCCTGCGGGAAGCGCCCGCGCGGCTGCCCGCGCTGTCGGCCGAGGCCGGGCCCTGGCTGGCGCGGCTGTCGGCGTACGGAACGGCGGGCGAGCTCGCGGTGGATCTCCTGCGGGCCCAGTCCCGCGGGGACGGGACGGCGGCGTGGAAGGCCTCGCAGGAGCTGGCTGCGGCCCGCAAGGCGCTGGCGGAGCCGGGCGGCGCCCGGGTGGACAAGGCCGTACTGGACCCGTTCCTCGCGAAGGCGGTGGCGGAAGCGGACGCCTGGACGGGAGCGGCCCGGCAGACGGGCACGGTGTCCCGGGAGGCGGACTCGTACACGGTCAGGCTGGACACCGTGCGGCCGGTGTCGGTGGTGACCGTGATGACGGACCCGCTGCCGCCGGGGGTCCGGGGCGCGGCGGTGGAGGCGCACGTGCCGGGCGAGGGCTGGCGCAAGGTCGCGGAGGCCGCGGCGTCGGGCTGGACTCAGGCGGACGTCGGCGGCCTGGCCGCGGACGCGGTGCGGCTCTCGTGGGCGGGGCAGGCTCCGGCGGTGCACCAGGTGGTGCCGTGGCTGGCGGACGGGCCGGAGGCCGGGTTCGAGCTGGCGCAGACCCTGGACGTGGAGATCGGCGGGGCCGCGCAGGTGGTGCAGGCCCAGCTGTCGGGGCTGCGCCCCGGTGGGGTTCGGGGCCCGCTGACGGCGGCGGCGCCGCCGGGTGTGCAGGTCGGGCTCCCGGCGCAGGCCACGGCTCCGCGGGGTACGCAGGTCTCGGTCCCGGTGTCGGTGACGGTGCCGTCGGGCACCCCGGCGGGCAGCTACGCGGTGCCGGTCACGTTCGCGGGGCAGACCCGGACACTGACCGTCCGGGCGGTACTGCGTACGGGCGGGCCGGATCTGTTCCGCTCGGCGCGGGCCTCGTCCTCGGGGGACGAGACCCCGGCGTTCCCGGCCTCGGCGGCGGTGGACGGCTCCCCGACCACGCGCTGGTCGTCCCGGCCGGTGGACGGCGCATGGTGGCAGGCGGAGCTCCCGGCCGCGGCCCGGATCGGCAAGCTGGTGCTGCACTGGCAGGAGGCGTATCCGTCGGCGTACCGGGTGGAGACCTCCCAGGACGGCACGACGTGGTACCCGGCGGGGGCGGTCCCGGCGTCGCGGGGCGGCCTGGAAACCGTCCGGCTGGACGCGTCGGCCCCGGCCCGCTTCGTCCGCGTCATCTGCGACAAGCGCGCCACCCGCTTCGGCTGCAGCCTCTTCTCGGCAGAGGCCTACGCGGTCGCCCCGTAGCCCCTGCGCCCCGCGCCCCGGGCGGGGGTGCGGGGCGCAGGGGCCAGGGGCGCGGTCAGGAGGCCGCCGCGCCGATGCGGTCCAGGGCGTCCTCCGCGCCGTACGGCTGGAGGTACGGCATCCAGCGCGGGTCCCGGTGCCCGGTCCCGATGATCCGCCAGGCCAGACCGGACGGCGGGGCCGGCTGGTGCCGCAGCCGCCAGCCCAGCTCCAGCAGATGGCGGTCCGCCTTGACGTGGTTGCACCGCCGGCATGCGGCCACCACGTTGTCCCACACGTGCTGCCCGCCCCGGCTGCGCGGGATCACGTGGTCGACGCTCGTGGCGACCCCGCCGCAGTACATGCAGCGGCCGCCGTCGCGGGCGAACAGCGCGCGGCGGGTGAGTGGAACGGGCCCCCGGTAGGGGACCCGCACGAAACGCTTGAGCCGGACCACGCTGGGCGCGGGGACGGCTCTTGTCGCGCTGTGCAGAAAGGCGCCCGATTCCTCCAGGGAGACGGCTTTGTTCTCCAGGACGAGGACGAGCGCGCGGCGGAGCGGTACGACGCCGAGTGGCTCGTACGACGCGTTGAGGACCAGGACGTGCGGCACGGACTGCCTCCTTGTACGCCGGCGGCGCGTGGCTCGCGCCGGGACGATCTGCTCTCCAGTCTCTCCTTACGGCTGGTCGAAGCGCCACCACGCGCCCGTAACGGGTCGGAGGTGTTTTCAACCACACCCGGTTCATCCCCAGGTGAACCGGATCTCTCCCTCGAACACGGCAACGGGCTAACCGGAATGCCCCGTTAGTGTGGACGGTCTGCGCCGCACACCGTTCCGCGGACAGATCGCTACACCTGGAGGTTCCCGTCGTGCCCTGGCCTGCTGCCCCGCTGCCCCTGGCAGCCGACACCCCGGACCCGGCCGCTTCGGTCAAAGAGGCCCACGAGAGCGTCACGAACGCCGCCAGTTTCATCGAGGAGAACTGGGCCGGATGGCTGTACCTGGGCCTGAAGATCCTGCTGATCCTGGTGATCGCGGCCGCTCTGCGCTCGCTGGTCCGCAAGTCGCTGACCAAACTCATAACGCGGATGAACCGGGGCGCCGAGGCCGTCGAGGGCCTGGCGATCGGCGGACTGCTCGTCAACGCGGAGCGCCGGCGCCAGCGATCGGAGGCGATCGGCTCGGTGCTGCGCTCGGTGGCCTCGTTCCTGATCCTCGGCACGGCCGGGCTGATGGTGCTCGGCGCCCTGGGCATCAACCTCGGCCCGCTGCTCGCGAGTGCCGGTGTGGCCGGTGTGGCGATCGGTTTCGGTGCGCGGAACCTGGTGACGGACTTCCTGTCCGGCGTGTTCATGATCCTTGAGGACCAGTACGGCGTCGGTGACAAGATCGACGCCGGGGTGGCCTCGGGCGAGGTCGTCGAGGTCGGCCTGCGCGTCACCAAGCTGCGCGGGGACAACGGCGAGATCTGGTACGTGCGCAACGGCGAGATCAAGCGGATCGGCAACCTCAGCCAGGGCTGGGCGACCGCGGGCGTGGCGGTCCAGGTCAAGTCGTCGGAGAGCCTCACCCGGGTCCGCGAGGTGGTCAAGCACGTCGCCGCCGGCATGGCCAAGGAGTCCCCGTGGGACGAGCGGCTGTGGGGCCCGGTGGAGGTGCTGGGCCTGGACGAGGTGCTGCTGGCCTCGATGACGGTGAAGGTCTCGGCGAAGACGATGCCGGGCCAGCAGTTCGCCGTGGAGCGCGAGCTGCGCTGGCGGATCAAGGAGGCCTTCGACGAGGCGGGCATCGGGATCATCGGCGGTCTGCCTGCCGCCGACGCCGACGAGGACGAGGCCCCGGCCGACCCGTCGGCCGCCGTGGCACCGCCGTCGGCGCTCGCGAACCCGGCATCGCCGCAGTCCCTGGCCACTGCTCCGATCCCGCCGCAGGCGGCCGGCACGCCCCGGATCACCAAGTAGCCCCTTCTCTCCCTCCTCTCTCTATATCTCTCCCGCACCACGCCGATGCCCCCGCAGGTTCATTTCTGCGGGGGCATCGGCATTGACACGGCTCAAACCACGATAGGAAACTTACCTAACAGTTCCTGACCGCGGCGTGCGCCGATGGCACCGCGGCGTGCGCCGATGACGGAGAGAGCGCTCATGACCGGCACCACCCCCGGAACCCCCAGCCTGCTGCGCGTCATGAACGACCGCGCGGCGCTGGACCTGCTGCTGGAGCACGGGCCCCTGTCCCGCACCCGGATCGGCCGGCTCACCGGGCTCTCCAAGCCCACCGCCTCCCAGCTGCTGGCCCGCCTGGAAGCCGCCGGGCTGGTCGTGGCCACCGGCACCGCCGCAGGCCGCCCCGGCCCCAACGCCCAGCTGTACTCGGTCAACCCGCGCGCCGCCCACGTCGCCGGACTGGACGTCACCCCGAGCGGCATCGTCGCGGCCGTCGCCGACCTCACCGGCGAGGTGATCGGCAGCCACGAGCTCCCGTACGCCGAGGGCACCGGCGCCGTCGACCGGGTCACGCGGGCCCTCGGCGAGGCCGTCAAGGACGCCGGGCTCCAGCGGTCCGACATCCACCGGGCCGTCATCGCCACCCCGGGGTCCTTCGACCCGCGCACCGGGGTGCTGCGCTACGCCGGGCACCTCCCCGGCTGGCACTCCCCCACCCTCCTGGAGGAGCTGGCGGCGGCGCTGCCGATGCCGGTCGAGTACGAGAACGACGTGAACCTGGCCGCGGTCGCCGAGCAGCGGCTCGGCGCGGCCCGCGGCCCCGGGGACTTCGTCCTGTTGTGGAACGAGGAGGGCCTCGGCGCCGCCCTGGTCCTCGGCGGCCGGCTGCACCGCGGCTGGACCGGCGGCGCGGGCGAGGTCGGGTTCCTGCCCGTGCCGGGCCACCCCCTGGTCCGGCAGGTCACCCGGGTCAACTCCGGCGGCTACCAAGGGCTGGCCGGCGCGCAGGTGGTGCCCGAGATGGCGGCCGCGCTGGGCATCGCGACGCCGCCCGGGGCTGCCGCGGGACCGGTGCCCGGCGGGCAGGAGGCCGGGGCGGGGGCGCTGGTCGCCGCGGCGGTCGCGCTGCTGGCGCAGGCCGCCGAGCACCCCGAGGGGGCGAACCTGCTGCTGCTCCGGCAGTACGCCACCGCCCTGGCCACCGGCCTCGCCTCGCTGGTCGCCGTACTGGACCCCGAGATCGTGGTCCTCTCCGGCGCGGTGACCGCCGCGGGCGGGGACGTGCTGCGCGAGCTCGTCGAGACCGAGCTCGCCGATCTCGCCCCCTCCCGGCCGCGCCTGGTGTCCGGCACCGTGCGCGAGCGGCCCGTTCTGCGCGGCGCACTGGAGAGCGCCCTCGCCGCCACCCGTGACGAGGTGTTCGACACCTCGCGCCGCTGACCGCCCCGCCTCCCGTACGACTGCCTCCCGCCTCCCGCCCGCTTGGCCCCTCACGCGCACCTCCGGCACCACGGACACTCCCGGCACCACCCGCGCCACCGAACTCGCAGCCGCACCCCCGGCACCCCTCCCGGAAGTTCCTCCCGCAGAGAGCGAGCACCGCCATGCCCAGAAGCCGCCGTCTGACTGCCGCAGCCACTGCCGTCGCCGCGATATCCGTCCTCGCCGGCGCGTGCACGGGCCAGAGCGGGAGCGCAGCCACCGACGATCCGGACAAGGAGGTCACGCTCAACTTCTGGCACGGCTGGTCGGCGCCGAGCGAGGCCAGGGCGATCGAGGAGAACATCGCCCGGTTCGAGAAGGCGCACCCGAACATCAAGGTCAAGGTCACGGGCAACATGACCGACGACAAGATCAACCAGGCGCTGCGCGCCGGCGGGGACAAGGCCCCCGACGTGGTCTCCTCCTTCACCACCGACAGCGTCGGCAAGTTCTGCAACTCCGGTGCCTTCGCCGACCTGAACCCCTTCCTGCAGAAGTCCGGGGTCGACAAGGCGAAGGTCTTCCCCAAGACCCTGCTGGAGTACACCCAGTTCAACGGCAACCAGTGCACGCTGCCGCTGCTGAACGACGCGTACGGCCTTGTCTACAACAAGGACGCGTTCAAGGCCGTCGGCATCACCGAACCGCCGAAGACCTGGAGCGAGTTCACCGAGGTCGCGCAGAAGCTGACCAAGCCGAACGGGGACTCGTACGACCAGCTCGGCGTCATGCCGACCTACCACGGCTACGAGACCACCCCCATGCGGCTGGCCGCCCAGTGGAGCCCGAAGTACTTCGACGCCGACGGCAAGTCCAACCTGGCCAGGGACCCGGCCTTCGCGAGCATGCTGACCGCGCAGAAGGACCTGGTGGCCAAGCTCGGCGGCTACGAGAAGCTGGAGAAGTTCCGCAGCACCTTCGGCGACGAGTGGAGCGCCGAACACCCCTTCCACAAGGGCCGGGTCTCCATGCAGATCGACGGCGAGTGGCGGGCCTCGATGGCCAAGGAGGCCGGGGTCGCGTTCGAGATCGGCACCGCGCCGCTGCCGGTGCCGGACGACCGGATCGCCGACTACGGCAAGGGCTACCTCTCCGGCACGATCATGGGCATCGCCTCCGGCAGCAGGAAGCAGAACGCCGCCTGGGAACTGGTGAAGTACATGACCACCGACACCGCGGCGGTCGTGGCGTTCGCCAACGCCATCCACAACGTGCCCTCCACCCTGGCGGCCCTGGAGTCCCCGGACCTCCAGGTCACCCCGGAGTTCAAGACCTTCCTCGACATCGCCCGGCACCCGAAGTCGAACACCACCCCGGCCCAGGCCGACGGCGGCACCTACCAGCTGACCTTCCAGGACCTCGCGTACCGGGTCGAGAAGGGCGACGTCCCCGACATCGCGGCCGGCCTCGCCAGGGCCGACCAGCAGATCGACACGGACATCGCGAAGGCGAAGTAGCCCCTGATGGCCGCCGCGACGCCCAGCACTCCCGCCCCCGCCCCCGCCCTGCGTGCGAAGCGCCGGCGGTCCGCCCTGCGGACCGCGGCCTTCATGTCGCCCTGGCTGATCGGGTTCGCCGTCTTCTTCGCGTACCCGCTCGTGTCCACCGTGTACTTCTCCTTCACGAAGTACGACGGCTTCCGCCCGCCCGTCTTCAACGGCCTGGACAACTGGACGTACGTCTTCACGGACTATCCGCTGTTCTGGCCGGCCATGCGCAACACCCTGTGGCTGGTCGTGGTGACCGTCGGCTGCCGGGTCGTCTTCGGCCTCGGCATCGGCCTGCTCATCACCAGGATCAAGACGGGGGCGGGGATCTTCCGGACCCTGTTCTACCTGCCCTACCTGGCCCCGCCGGTGGCCGCGACCCTGGCCTTCGTCTTCCTGCTCAACCCCGGCACCGGCCCGGTCGACACCCTGCTGGAGGCGGTCGGCCTGCCCGCCCCCGGCTGGTTCACCGACGCCGACTGGTCCAAGCCCGCGCTCACCGTCCTCGCACTGTGGGGGGTCGGGGACCTCATGGTCATCTTCATGGCCGCGCTGCTCGACGTACCGAAGGAGCAGTACGAGGCCGCCGAGCTGGACGGGGCCGGCGCCCGGCAGCGGTTCCGGCACATCACGCTGCCGAACATCTCGCCGATCATCCTGTTCGCGGTGGTCACCGGAGTCATCCAGGCCATGCAGTACTACACGCAGCCCCTGGTGGCGGGAAAGGTCTCGGCGGGCGTCATCGGCGGCTCGGGCCAGCAGTTCGAGCCCGGCTACCCCGGCAAGTCCACGCTGACCCTCCCCCAGATCGTCTACAACGTCGGCTTCCAGCGCTTCGACTACGGCGCCGCGTGCGTCGTCGCGCTGGTCCTCTTCGCCCTCTCCATGGCCTTCACCGCACTCCTGATGCGCCGCCGTGGCGGGCTGATCGGAGCAGGTGACTGAGATGGCCCAGCCGACCGGCACGACGACCAGGCACACCGGGCAGACCAGGAAGGCCGGGCCGGCCAGCCCGGCGGCGCCCCGCCAGGGCGGCGGCAGCGGTCGCGGCGCCCGCCGCAGGGCCGTACTGCACTGGGTCGCCGTGCACTCCCTGGGCGTCGCGGCCGCCCTGTTCTTCGTCCTCCCGTTCGTCTTCCTCTTCCTGACCTCCCTGATGAGCGACCAGCAGACCCTGACCCGCGACCTGGTGCCCGACACCTGGGAATGGGGCAACTACGTCAAGGTGTGGCACACCCCGGGCTTCCTGACCTGGTGGCGCAACACCCTGCTGTACGCAGGGCTGGGCACCCTGCTGACCGTGGTCTCCTCAGTGCCCGTCGCGTACGCACTCGCCAAGTTCCGCTTCCGCGGGCGGCGGCTGTCGCTGCTGCTGGTGATCGCCATGATGATGCTGCCGCCGCAGGTGGTGGTCATCCCGATGTACCTGTTCTGGGCCAAGCAGCTGGACCTGTCCGGCACGCTGTGGCCGCTGATCATCCCGATGGCGTTCGGCGACGCGTTCTCCGTCTTCCTGCTCCGCCAGTTCCTGCTGACCATCCCCGACGAGTACCTGGACGCGGCCAGGGTCGACGGCTGCGGCGAACTGCGCACCCTGCTGCGTGTCGTCGTGCCGATGTCCAGGCCCGGCATCGCGGCCGTGGCACTGTTCCAGTTCTTCAGCGCGTGGAACGACTACTTCGGCCCGCAGATCTACGCCTCGGACAACCCGGCCGCCTGGACTCTCAGTTACGGACTGGAGTCCTTCAAGGGAGCGCACCACACCAACTGGAACCTCACCATGGCCGCGACCGTGCTGGTCATGGCACCGGTGATCGTCCTCTTCTTCTTCGCCCAGAAGGCGTTCGTCGAGGGCGTCACCCTGACGGGAGTGAAAGGCTAGTGACCATGAAACTCGCAGTGGTGGGCGGCGGTTCCACCTACACCCCCGAGCTGATCGACGGATTCGCGCGGCTGCGCGACACCCTGCCGGTCGCCGAGCTGGTGCTGGTCGACCCCGCCACCGAGCGGCTGGAGCCGATCGGCGCGCTGGCCCGGCGGATCTTCGCCAAGCAGGGGCACCCGGCGCAGGTCACCACCACCGCCGATCTCGACGCGGGCGTCGAGGGCGCCGATGCGGTGCTCGTCCAGCTGCGCATCGGCGGGCAGGCGGCCCGGCTCCAGGACGAGACCTGGCCGCTGGAATGCGGCTGCGTCGGGCAGGAGACCACGGGCGCGGGCGGGCTCGCCAAGGCCCTGCGGACGGTGCCGGTGGTGCTGGACATCGCCGAACGGGTCCGGCGGGCCAACCCGGACGCCTGGATCATCGACTTCACCAACCCCGTCGGGATCGTCACCCGCGCCCTGCTCCGGGCCGGCCACAAGGCGGTCGGGCTGTGCAACGTCGCCATCGGCTTCCAGCGGAAGTTCGCGGCGCTGCTGGACCTGGCCCCGGCCGACGTCCACCTGGACCACGTGGGGCTCAACCACCTCAGCTGGGAGCTGGGGGTGCGCAAGGGCGGCCCGGACGGCGAGGACCTGCTGCCCCGGCTGCTCGCCGAACACGGCGCGGCCGTCGCCGAGGACCTGCGGCTGCCGCGCGCGGTGCTGGACCGCCTCGGCGTCGTGCCGTCGTACTACCTGCGGTACTTCTACGCGCACGACGCGGTGGTGCGCGAGCTGGGCGGGAAGCCCTCGCGGGCCGCCGAGGTCGCCGCGATGGAGCGGGAGCTGCTCGCCCTGTACGCCGATCCGGCGCTGGACGAGAAGCCGGAGCTGCTGGCCAAGCGGGGCGGGGCCTTCTACTCGGAGGCGGCCGTGGACCTGGCGGCGGCGCTGCTGGGCGACGGCGGCCCGGGCCCGTCCGTGCAGGTGGTCAACACGCTCAACCACGGCACCCTGCCCTTCCTCCCGGACGACGCGGTGATCGAGGTGCAGGCCCGGGTGGACCGGTCGGGCCCGGTACCGCTGGTGGCGGCGCGGCTGGACCCGCTGTACGCCGGACTGGTGGCGCAGGTCACGGCGTACGAGGACCTGGCGCTGGACGCGGCGGTACGGGGCGGCCGCGAGCGGGTCTTCAAAGCGCTGCTGGCGCACCCGCTGGTCGGCCAGTTCGACCTGGCCGAAGGGCTGACCGACCGGCTCCTCGCGCACAACAAGGAGCACCTGGCATGGGCGTGACCCGTCCCGCCCCGCCCGCCGTCCTCGCCATCGACGCGGGCAACAGCAAGACGGACGCGGCGCTGATCGCCGCGGACGGCACGGTCCTCGGCACCGGGCGCTCCGGCGGCTTCCAGCCGCCGCGGACCGGTGTCGGGGCGGCGGTGGACGTGCTGGGGCAGGCGGCCCGGGAGGCCGCCGAGGCGGCCGCGCTGCCCCTGCCGGGGCCCGGGGCCCCGTACGCCGACCGGGTCTCGGCGTGTCTGGCCAATGCCGACCTGCCGGTGGAGGAGCGGCAGCTCGCGGACGAGATCGGCGCCCGCGGCTGGGGCGCTGGCATCGAGGTGTACAACGACACCTTCGCGATCCTGCGGGCCGGACTGTCCGGGTCCGAGCGGCCGCGCGGGGTCGCGGTGGTGTGCGGGGCCGGCATCAACTGCGTGGGGATGCTGCCCGACGGCCGCACGGCCCGCTTCCCGGCGCTCGGGCAGATCTCCGGGGACTGGGGCGGCGGGAGCGGCCTGGCCGCGGAGGCCCTGTGGTGGGCGGCCCGTGCCGAGGACGGCCGCGGCGGGCCGACGGAGCTGGCGGTGGCCCTGCCGGGGCACTTCGGGCTCGGCTCGATGGCCGAGCTGATCGAGGCGCTGCACCTGGGGGCCCTGGCGCAGCGGCGGACCCACGAGCTGGTGCCGGTGCTGTTCGCGGTGGCCGCGGCGGGCGATCCGGTGGCCTCGGCGATCGTGGAACGGCAGGCGGACGAGGTGGTGGTGCTGGCGTCGGTGGCGCTGTCCCGGCTCGGCCTGCTGGACGAGGAGGCTCCGGTGCTGCTCGGCGGCGGGGTGCTCACGGCCGGTCATCCGCAGCTGAACGGACGGATCACGGCGGGGCTGGCGCTGCGGGCGCCGCATGCCCGGGTCTCGGTGGTCTCGGCCCCGCCGGTGCTCGGCGCGGGCCTCCTGGGGCTGGATGCGCTCGGGGCCCGGCCCGAGGCCCATGGAAAACTCCGTGCCCATTTCGGGTGAACCTGCGCGGCGGGACCCCGGGTCTGGAACCGTGGCGGCCGTGCAGACGTATTCACGGTGAAGGGGTGGGGCCGGCGCGCACAGGGGGGTGGATCGCCCGGGATCCGGCACCGGGTGCTGTGGCCGGCCGTCACTACGGCCATACTGCTGCGGAGCAGAGGACCGAGGGGGAGGTCACGGTGGCCATCACATCACGCGCGCACGCGCCCGGGAGCGGCGTCGCCGTGCCGTCCGCGGGTCCGCCGGAGGGGCCTCCCCGGCCGGGTACGGCCTGGGCCGAGGGCGTGGAGCGGCTGCGCGCGGCCGCGACGACCGAGCCCGGTCGGCTGCGGATCATCGGCGCGGTCCTGGCGGCCCTGGTGCTGCTCTTCGGCGCGGCGGCCGTGTGGGAGATCTCCGACCGGGTCGGCGCCGCGGACGACGTGGTGGGCCGCAGCCAGCCGCTGAGCGCGGACGCGGCGAGCCTCTACCGCTCGCTCGCGGACGCCGACACGGCCTCCTCCAGCGGGTTCCTGGCCGGCGGCGACGAGCCGCGCGAGGTACGCCAGCGGTACGAGAAGGACATCTCCAATGCCTCGAAACTGCTGGTGAGCGCGGCTGCCAACACAGGGGCGGACGAGGACTCCCGCAAGCAGATCGCCCTGCTCAGCGAGCAGCTGCCGCGCTACACGGGGCTGATCGAGCAGGCGCGGGCCACGAACAAGCAGGGTCTGCCGCTCGGCGGTGCCTATCTGCGGTACGCCAACGAGAAGATGAGCACCCAGCTGCTGCCCGCCGCGCAGCGGCTGTACGAGGCGGAGACGGGCCGGCTGTACACGGACTATGACGACGCCCGCTCGCTGCCGCTGGCCTCGCTCGGCACGGGCCTGCTCGCACTCGCCGCGCTGGCGTGGGCGCAGCGGCGCAACTACCTGCGGACGAACCGGGTCTTCAACCACGGTCTCGTGGCGGCGACGGCGGCCTCGCTGGTGGTGCTGCTGTGGCTGGCCGTGGGCCACACGGTCGCGCGGTCGGAGCTGGCCGAGGCCAGATCGGACGGGCAGGAGTCGCTGAAGGTGCTCAACGACGCGCGGATCGCCTCGCTCCAGGCGCGCGCGAGCGAGAACCTGACGCTGATCGCGCGGGGTGCCGTACTGGCCTCGGACAACAAGTCCGACAAGTACGACGTGGACTTCCGGGCCGAGATGAAGCAGTTGGACACGGGGCTGGCGACGGCGCTGAAGCTCGCCGACGACAGCAGCGGGCGGGAGCCGGTCGGCCGCGCCGCGGACGGCGTCAAGCAGTGGAAGCAGCGGCACGCGGCGGCCCGGGAGACCGACTTGCGCGGCGACTACCAGGCCGCTCTGCCCCAGGTCATCGGGGACAGCGACCACAAGGAAAGCAGCGGGGCCTCGTTCGACACGGTGGACGCGTCCCTGGAGCTGGCAGTGGCCCATGAGCAGAAGGAGTTCACCCGGGCGGCCCGGGACGGGCTCGGCGCGCTGGGCGGTTTGGTGACGGGTTCGGCGGCCCTGGCGGTCGTCGGCGCCGCGGCGGCGCTGCTCGGCATCGGGCGCCGGCTTTCGGAGTACAGGTGACAGCGATGCGGATACGCGTGAAGTCCCACGACGAGCGCCACGCCGAGGGCCACGACGGCAGGGCCGGCGCCTCCGGGGTGCCCGGCACCTCCGGCACCACCGGTCCGTCCGGGGTGCGCCGCCTGGCGGCGCGGCTGCGCGGCTGGGGCGGGGTGAGCGCGATGGCCGCCGCCTGCGCGGTGACGGCCGCGGCCGTGCTGCTGCCGCTGGCCCATGCGGCCCCGGAGACGGCCCATCCGGCCGTGGTCCGCGAACCCGCCTCGATGGCGGCCGCCCCGGCTCCCTGGGCGCTCACCGACACCTGCCAGGACCCGGAGGCCAGCCTGCGCCCGTCCGGCGGGGACGGCCCGGCCATCGACCGGATCCGCAAGGCGGGCAAACTCGTCGCGGGCGTGGACCAGAACAGCTTCAAGTGGGGCTACCGCAACCCGGTCGACGGCCGCCTCGACGGGTTCGACATCGCCCTGGTCAAGGCCATCGCGAAGGACATCCTGGGCGACGAGAACGCGGTCATCTACCGGGCCATCCCCACCAGCCAGCGCATACCCGCACTCCAGGACGGCCGCGTCGACGTCGTCGTGCGGACCATGACGATCAACTGCAAGCGGCTGGAGGACGTCGCGTTCTCGACGGCGTACTTCGAGGCCGGGCAGCAGGTCCTCGCCCCCAAGGGCTCGCCGATCACCGGGTACGACGCCTCGCTGAAGGGCCGCCGGATCTGCACCGCGGCCGGCTCCACGGCCGAGGCGGCGCTCAAGGCCCAGCCGTACGGCTCGGTGCCGGTCAGCGTGCCCAACCAGCTGGACTGCCTGGTCCGGCTCCAGCTGGGCGAGGTGGACGGCATCATCACGGACAACGCGCTCGCAGCCGGCCAGGCCGCGCAGGACCCGTCGGTACGACTCGTCGGCTCCCCGTTCACCAAGGAGTTCTACGGGGTGGCGATGAACAAGGACGCCTCCGACCTGGTGCGCCGGGTCAACAAGGTGCTGGAGGACTACCGCGCCGGCGGTGACAACAGCCCCTGGATGCACGCCTACGTGACGCACCTCAAGCCCGTGCTGCCCGGTGTGGCCGGACCGCCCGCGCCGAAGTACCGGGACGGCTGAGACCGGTGGCAGAGTCGGAGCCCGATGTCAGGAAAGCGGAGGCGGGGTCGGTGGAGGCGCAGTCGGCAGTGATGGACCGGGACGACGTCGACCGTGCCCTGGCCCGGCTCGGCGCGGAGCACGAGGCCGTCGAGACCTCGCTGCTCGCCCTGCAGGACCACGCCGGCCGCCGGCTGCTGGAGGGCGCCGGGCTGACCGGCGTCACCAAGGAGCGGTGGGCGGCGGCCGATGCGGCCATCACCCGGCTGTGGACGTACTTCGACGCCTACAGCGGGGCGCTGGACGCGGCCCGGGAGATCCGCGAGCGGCGCCGCTGGCCCGGCCGCGAAGAGCTGATCGAGCTGACCGAGCGGCTGCGCGGGCCCGGGGTGCTGATCGCCGGGGCCGCGGCCGAGGGCGCGGCCCTGGCGGAACGGCTCTCGCTCGCCGAGCTGGTGGCCCGGATGAACGAGCTGTACGCGAGCTCGCTGGACGTGGTGGTGGCCGCCGACTCGGTGTGGTCGGCGCTGCCCGCCCGCATCGACCTGCTCGCGGCCGAACTGCACCGGACCCGCTCGCTGGCCCATTCGGTGGGAGTCCGACCGGGTGAACATCCCTCGGGCGACGACCTGGAAGCCATCACCGCCGAGCTGGCCGGGCTGCGGGAGCAGGTGATCGAGGATCCGCTGGCGTTCTGGAATCCGGCGGCCGGCAGTTCCGCGCCGGGCGGCGGCCGTCCCGACACCGACAGGTACGACCGGGCCGCGGTCGCGCTGGAGGACGTACGCCGGGAGATCGAGGCGGTCCTGGCCGTGCGGCAGGATGCCGAGCAGCGGCTGATCGGCCTGCGGGACGTGCTCTCGCGGGCCGACCGGACCCTGGCGGAGGCGCGGACCGCACGCGGCGAGGTGCTGGCGAAGATCGCGGCGTCGGAGGTGCCGGTGGTGAGCGGACCGCCGACGGCGCTCCAGGAGCAGCTGGCGGCGGCAGCCGAGTACCGGCGCCAGGCCCGGTGGCACCGCCTCTCGCCGCTGCTGGAATCGCTGGAGGAGCGGGCGGAGGAGGAACTTCGCCGGGCCCGTGAATCGTTGACGGCGGTGACGGCGCCCTTGGCGGTACGGGCGGAGCTGCGCGGCCGGCTGGACGCGTACAAGGCGAAGGTGGCCCGGCACGGCATGGCGGAGGATCCACTGCTGATCGAACGGTACGACGCGGCCCGGCGGATGCTGTGGAGCGCGCCGTGCGATCTGCGGGCCGCCGAGCAGGCCGTGCTGCGCTATCAGCACGCGACGGCCGAGGCCCTGGCACCGCCGCAACCGCAGTACCGGCCCGAGGGGCCGGGGGAGGAGGACGCATGAGCCTGGTCGGAACCGCGTGCGTTCGCCCCGGCTGCCCGGGGTCGTACGAGGACATGGGCGGCGGCGAGCTGTACTGCGACACCTGCGGTCTGGCGCCGATCGGCGCCGTCGCCGCGGGCGCGGAGGAGCTGGTCTCGCCGCCGACTGGGATGACGAGCGCGGCACGGCACGGCGACGACTCGCAGGGCTCGGGCCGCTCGGGGTCCTCCTCGGCGCGCTCCTCGCGGTCCTCCCGTTCGTCGTCCTCGCGGCGCTCGGTGTCGGGCCGGCTCTCGCGCTCCCTTCCGGGGGTCGGGTCCACCCGCTCGGTGTCGGTGCGCAGTTCGGGTTCGGCGTCCGGGGCCTCGGGGCGCAGCCGGCTGGGCGCCGGGCTGGTCAACGTGCCGGAGGTGCCGCGTCCGGATCCTGCGGCGGCGGTGCTGGAGAACCCGGAGGTGCCGGAGCGCAAGCGGTTCTGCTCGCGCTCGGACTGCGGGGCTCCGGTGGGCCGGTCCCGCGGGGACCGGCCGGGCCGGACCGAGGGCTTCTGCACGAAGTGCGGGCACCCGTACTCCTTCGTGCCCAAGCTGCGCGCCGGGGAGGTCGTGCACGGCCAGTACGAGGTGGCGGGCTGCCTGGCGCACGGCGGCCTCGGCTGGGTGTACCTGGCGGTGGACCGGGCCGTCTCGGACCGGTGGGTGGTGCTCAAGGGCCTGCTGGACACCGGGGACCAGGACGCGATGGCCGCGGCGATCTCGGAGCGGCGCTTCCTCGCCGAGATCGAGCACTCCAACATCGTGCGGATCTACAACTTCGTGGAGCACCTGGACCAGCGGACGGGTTCGCTGGACGGGTACATCGTCATGGAGTACGTGGGCGGCAAGTCGCTGAAGGAAATCGCGAACGAGCGGCGCAGGCCCGACGGCCGCCGCGATCCGCTGCCGGTGGAACAGGCCTGCGCCTACGGGATCGAGGCGCTGGAAGCACTCGGGCACCTGCACAGCAGGAACCTCCTGTACTGCGACTTCAAGGTCGACAACGCGATCCAGCAGCAGGACCAGCTGAAGCTGATCGACATGGGCGCGGTGCGCCGGATGGACGACGAGGAGTCGGCCATCTACGGCACCGTGGGCTACCAGGCGCCGGAGGTGGCGGAGCTCGGCCCCTCGGTCGCCTCCGACCTGTACACCGTGGCGCGGACGCTGGCCGTCCTGACCTTCGACTTCCAGGGCTACACCAACGTGTTCGTGGACTCGCTGCCGGATCCGGAGCACATCGAGGTGTTCGGGCGGTACGAGTCGTTCTACCGGCTGCTGGTCCGGGCGACCGACCCGGATCCGGACCGGCGGTTCTCGTCCGCGCAGGAGATGGCGGACCAGCTGACGGGCGTGCTGCGGGAGGTCGTCGCGCTGCAGACCGGCCGCCCGCGGCCGCAGCTGTCCACGCTCTTCGGGCCGGAGCTTCGGGTTCCGGACACCCGGCTGTTCGCGGACGCGGCCGGGGCCGAGGTGTCCCGGCTGGGGGCGCGGACACTGCCCGGTCCCGCGGCGGGACTCAGGCTCGGGCGCAGGCCCGGGCTGTCTGCGATCCGGCACGCTCCGGCGGCTGCGCCCGCGGCGCAGGCCGCGGCCCCTACGGGGATGCCGGGGGCGGCGGCCCTGCCCGCGCCGCTCGCCACCACCGCGACGCACAGGGCCGGCGGCCCGGCCGGGGCCGCCGCGGCCGCCCGCGGGCCCGCCGTGCCGGCGGCCCGTCAGGCCCCGGCGGCCGGGCCGGTGTCCGCACCGGCACCGGCACCGGCACCCGTCGTACACCCCACCGAACTGGCCGCGTTGGACGCCCGGGGCATGGCGCTGGCCCTGCCGGTGCCGCTGGTGGACGCGGGCGACCCCAACGCCGGCTTCCTGGCCGGGCTCCTGGCCACCGCGCCGGGCGACCTGCTGGGCACCCTGCGCTCGGCGCCCGCCGACTCGGCGGAGCTGCGCCTGCGCGAGCTGCGGGCCCGCCTGGAGCTCGGCGAACTCGCCGCGGCCGGAGCCGCCCTGACCGGCCTGGAAGCCCGGCATCCGGACGACTGGCGGGTGGTGTGGGCCCGCGGGATCGCCTCGCTGGCCACCGGCGACGACGAGATAGCGGCACTGTCCTTCGACGCGATGTACGACGCCTTCCCGGGCGAGCCGGCACCGAAGCTGGCGCTGGGCCTGTGCGCCGAGATCCTGGGGCAGTTGGACAACGCCGCCGAGTACTACCGGCTGGTCTGGATCACCGACCCCGGGTTCGTCAGCGCGGCGTTCGGACTGGCCCGCGTCCAACTCGCCTCGGGCGACCGGTCCGGGGCGGTGCACACGCTGGAGTCCGTGCCCGAGGCATCGATCCACTACACCGCCGCACGGGTGGCGGCGGTACGGGCACGCCTGCGCGAGCGGTCTCCCGAAGAGGCCCTTCTGCCGGATCTGGCGGCAGCCGCCGCGCAGGTGGAGGCCCTGGAGCGGTTCGACCTCGACCCGGTGCGCCACGAACGGCTGTCGACAGAGGTTCTGGGCTCGGCCCTGGACTGGGTACTGTCGGGTAGCCGGGGTTCCGACCCCGGCCGGACCTCGCTGCTCGGCAGTCAACTGGACGAGCGGGGCCTGCGCTTCGGCCTGGAGCGCTCGTACCGCGCGCTCGCGCGGCTGGCGCAGCGGGGCGAGGACAGGATCGAACTGGTGGAGCGGGCAAACCGTTTCCGTCCCCGGACGTGGGTGTGAGTGATGTCGATGCATCGGCCGTCTGGCTGCCCCAGCTGCGCGGAGCCCCTTGAGGAGGGTGACCGTTTCTGCGGCGTCTGCGGCTCGCCCGTGTCCGCCGCGCCCGCTCCCGTGTCCCGGGACAATCCGACCCTCCCGCTCCCGACGGCCCCGACCGGCGGGTACGCCCTCGCGGAGCCCGCGCCCGGGTGGGGCAGTGTCGCGGCCGGGGTGGCGCCCACGCTGGTCGGGGACGGCGCCGGCTGGTCCGCACCGGCGGGGCCGGCCGCCGAGCCCGCCGCGGAGCCGGCCGTACGGCCCGGGCCGGTCCCGCCCCCCGCCGCCGCACGGCCGGTCGCGGAACCCGTCGTACCGCCGCCGCCACCGCCAGTCGCCCAGCCCGTACCGCCGCAGGGCCCCGCGTACGGCGCACCCGATCCGGCGGGCGGCGGCGAGATCCGCCACGACCGGCCCGGCAGCACCCCCACCCCGCACGACGGGACCCCCTGGGGCGCGGCCGAAGCCCCGTACGGCACCGCGGGACCGGGGCACGAGGACCCGTACGCCGCCGGCGCCCCTCAGGGCGGCGCCCCCGCCCCGGCCGCCGGTGACGGCGGCAAGACCTGTGTGGCCTGCCGGGCCGGGCGGGTCGACACCGACGGGTACTGCGAGCACTGCGGGCACGCCCAGCCCCGGGAGCGGGACCACGTCGAAGAGGAGCTCGGCAGCGTCGCCGCCGTCAGCGACCGGGGGCTGCGCCACCACCGCAACGAGGACTCGTTCGCGGTCTCGGCCACCGCCCTGCCCGACGGCTCGGCCGCGACCGTGGCCATCGTCTGTGACGGCGTCTCCTCCGCCAGCCGCCCCGACGAGGCATCGGCCGCCGCGGCCGGCGCCGCCAACGAGGCGCTGCTCGACGCGCTCCCGCGCGGGGCCCACCCCCAGGAGGCCATGCACGGCGCCATCCTGGCCGCGGCCGCCGCCGTGAACGCCCTGGCCCCGGAGGTCCCCGGCGCGCAGAACGCCCCCGCCTGCACCCTGGTCGGCGCCGTCGTCAGCGGCGGCCTGCTGACCATCGGCTGGGTCGGCGACAGCCGCGCGTACTGGGTTCCGGACGACCGCGACGCGATGCCGCGCCGCCTCACCGAGGACGACTCCTGGGCGGCCCAGATGGTCGCGGCCGGGCTGATGGGCGAGGCCGAGGCCTACGCGGATGTCCGCGCCCACGCCATCACCGGCTGGCTCGGGGCCGACGCGTACGACCTGGAGCCGCACACCGCCACCTTCAAGCCGGACCACGCGGGCGTGGTGGTCGTCTGCACCGACGGCCTGTGGAACTACGCGGAGTCCGCCCAGGACATGGCCCAGGTGCTGCCCCCGGACGCCGCCGCCCGCCCCCTGCACAGCGCGCAGGTGCTGGTGGGTCATGCCCTGGACGGGGGCGGCCACGACAACGTCACGGTGGCGCTCGTACCGTTCGCCGCGCCGTCCGGCGCGCACGCGACGGAGTCGACGGCGGCAGCTGCGGCAGCTGCGCCGAGACCGGAACGGCAGCAAGCGGAATCGGAAACGGAATCGGAAGCACGCCCTCAGGCCTGATCCACCCGTCCCGCACCAGTCCTTCTCCCAGGAGTCCAGCCGATGGCGAACTTCGCCAAGCCGAGCGCGCCTCGCTTCAGCGTGGACGTGTACCAGAACGAGTTCCTCCCCGAGGGCGGGCGGGAGGTCCACGCCATCGTCACGGTCACCTCCACGGGCGGCGCCACCGCCACCCGCGCGGCGGCCGCCCGCGGCTCCGCCGCCGTCGTGATCATGGTCGACTGCTCCGGGTCCATGGAGTACCCGCCGGACAAGATGCGCGGCGCCCGCGAGGCCACCGCCGCCGCGATCGACACCCTGCGCGACGGCACCGCCTTCGCCGTCATCGCCGGCACGCACGTGGCCAAGGAGGTCTACCCGGGCCAGGGCCGCCTCGCGGTCGCCGACGCGGCCACCCGCGCCCAGGCCAAGGAGTCCCTGCGGGCGCTGAGTTCCGGCGGCGGCACCGCCATCGGCACCTGGCTGCGCCTCGCCGACGGCCTGCTGCGCCAGTCCTCCGCCGCCATCCGGCACGGCATCCTGCTCACCGACGGCCGCAACGAGCACGAGGACCCGGCCGTGCTCCGCGCCACCCTCGACGCCTGCGCGGGCCGCTTCACCTGCGACGCCCGCGGGGTGGGGACCGACTGGGAGGTCAAGGAGGTCACCGGCATCGCGAGCGCCCTGCTCGGCACGGCCGACATCGTGGCCGACCCGGCGCACCTCACCGAGGACTTCACGCTCATGATGGAGAACGTCATGGGCAAGGAGGTCGCGGACGTCGCGCTGCGCCTGTGGACCCCGGTCGGCGTCGAGATCCAGTACGTCAAGCAGGTGGCACCCACCGTCCAGGACCTCAGCGGCCGCCGCACCGAGGCGGGTCCGCGCGCCGGCGACTACCCGACCGGGTCCTGGGGCGACGAGTCCCGCGAGTACCACGTGTGCGTGCGGGTGCCCACGGCGTCCGTCGGACAGGAGATGCTGGCCGCCCGGGCCACGCTCCTGCTCCCCGGCGCGCCGGGCGAACCGCCGGCCACGCTCGCGCAGGGGCTCGTCCGGGCGGTGTGGACGGACGATCTGGCCGCCTCCACCGCCATCAATCCGCAGGTCGCGCACTACACGGGTCAGGCGGAGCTCGCGCAGGCTATCCAACAGGGGCTGGAAGCGCGCAAACTGGGCGATGTCGACGGCGCCACGGCCAAGCTGGGCCGTGCCGTGCAGCTGGCCAGTGCCTCGGGAAACACGGACACGGCCAAACTGCTGGCGAAGGTGGTGGATGTCGTCGACGCGGCGGCGGGTACTGTGCGGCTGAAAGCGAGGGTCGCGGACGCCGACGAGATGACTCTTGAAACGCGTTCGATCCAGACCGTCCGAGTGAAGAAATCCTGAGAAGACCTGACGCGATGACGCAGGCTGAAGGGGGAAGAGCCGCCATGCCGACCTGCCCGAACGGGCACCAGTCCGCCTCCGACGACTGGTGCGAGGTCTGCGGCCACCGCATGGCTGCCGCCGCGGGCGCGCCCGCGGCGCCCTCTTACGGCTACGGCTACCCTCCCACCACCGGTGAGCCGACCGCCCAGGCGGAGCTCTGCCCGCAGTGCCGGACCCCGCGCGAGGCCATGGCCCCGTTCTGCGAGGAGTGCCGCTACAACTTCCTGACGCGCTCGGCGACCTCGTACGCGCCGCTGGGCACGGATGCGGGAGCCGTCGGCGGGAACGGCGCCGCGGCCGCTGTGCCGCCGCCTCCGCCGCCGGCGCCGCCGGTCCCCGTGCCGGCGCCGGCGCCCTTCGCCCAGGACCACTTCGAGTACCAGGGCTCCCGGCCGTCCCGGGTCAACCGGCCGGCCGAGCCGCTCCAGCGCGAGGACGACTGGCTGCTTCCGCCTCCGTCGCAGGAGCAGCAGCCGCAGGCCCAGGCCCAGCCTCAGCCCCAGCCGCACCAGTCGGCGCAGCAGCAGTACCAGCAGCAGCCCCCGCCGCCGCAGGAGTATTCGCAGCCGGAATTCCAGCCGCAGCACGAGTACCAGCAGGCTCACCAGCCTCAGCAGCAGCAAGCCCCGCGGCCGCCGTTCCCGCCTCAGAGCAGCGGTGCCTGGAGCGCGACGATCGGCCCCGACCGCTCGTACTTCATGGCGATGATGCAGCGCAGCGGCCCCGAGGCGGCCGGGCTCAACCTGCCCGCGTACTCCCCGGAGCAGCATCTTCCGCTCTCCGGCGGCCAGATCACCATCGGCCGCCGGCGCGCCTCGACGGGCGAGGCCCCGGACATCGACCTGTCGGTGCCGCCGGAGGACCCGGGCGTCTCCCACCAGCACGCGGTGCTCGTCCAGCAGCCCGACCTGAGCTGGGCGGTGGTGGACCAGAACTCCACCAACGGCACCACCATCAACGGCGGCGAGGAGCCGATCCAGCCCTACGTCCCGGTCCCCCTCACCGACGGCGACCGTGTCCACGTGGGCGCCTGGACCACGATCACCATCCGCCGGGGTTAGTTCCCGGTTCGGTCCGCTACTCCCCCAGGGGCCAGACGTACGGGCCCTGGGGGTCGTCGAGCCACGACCACTGCCCCTCGGCGCTGACCGTCACCCCGAACCTCTCCCGCCCCGGCCGGCCCTCGCCGCGCCACAGGTCCAGGGCCTCGCGGGGGTGCAGTGCGCCCGCGGTCAGCACGAGCATGAACTGGAAGCGCTCGTTCTCCACCAGCTCGAACGGGAGCCCGTACGGCACCCCCGGCGCCGTCGGCGAGGCCGTGGCCCCGCGCAGCGGGACGAAGTACGCCGAGGTGTGCAGGAAGCGGCCCTCCGCGAAGTCGGCGTCCCGGACCCTGAGCGCGATCAGCCCGGTCGACAGCGGGGCCAGGATCCGCGCACCGGGCCGGCACTGGCCGAGCCAGGCGTGCGGGACCAGCGGCAGCGTGCACGTCACCAGGATCCGGTCGAACGGGGCCCGGGAGGGGCAGCCGCGCGCCCCGTCCCCGGTGACCACGACGGGGTGGTAGCCGAGCCGGTCCAGGTGCGCCCGCGCGGACTCGGTGATCTCCTCGTCCAGGTCCACCGTGGTGACCCGGTCGTCGCCGAGCCGGTGGCAGAGCAGCGCCGCGTTGTAGCCGGTGCCTGTGCCGATCTCCAGCACGTTGTCCCCGTCGCGGACGTCCAGCGCGTCCAGCATCTTCGCCATCAGGGACGGCTGGCTGCTGGAGGAGACCAGCTCGCCGTCGCGCAGCCGGGTGGCGAGCGGGGCGTCCGTGTAGACCCCGCGCAGCCAGCGGGCCCGGTGGGCCGGGTCCGGGTCCTCGCCCCACAGCCGTTCGTGGCCGGCCCCGCGGCCGGTGAAGAAGTACGGGACGAAGACGTGCCGGGGCACCGCCGCGAAGGCCGCCCGCCAGGCCGGGTCCTCCAGTACCCCGGCGGCGGTCAGCTCCCTCACCTGCGCGGCGTGGGCGGCGTCCCGCAGGTCCCGCGGCCCGGTGTGCGCGGCGCGTGCGGGGTCGGCGGTGCCCGGGGCCGTGCCCGCGGGGCGTCCGGAGTGTGCACCCATGGCTCCACTGTCCTGCGACCGGGCCCTGGAGGCGAACGGGGGTCCCGCGAGCCGGTGGTCCTAAGACCTCCGTCCTCCTTCCGGGCGTCTGAGACGATGGTCGGGTGAATGAGATTCCGCGGGGCACGCTTCAGGAGCAGACGTTCTACGAGCAGGTGGGCGGCGAGGAGACGTTCCGCCGTCTGGTGCGGCGCTTCTACCAGGGGGTCGCGGAGGACCCGCTGCTGCGCCCGATGTACCCGGAAGGGGACCTCGGCCCCGCCGAGGAGCGGTTCGCCCTGTTCCTGATGCAGTACTGGGGCGGCCCGAACACGTACAGCGAGAACCGCGGGCACCCGCGCCTGCGGATGCGGCACGCCCCCTTCCAGGTGGACGCGGCGGCGCACGACGCGTGGCTGGCGCACATGCGCGTGGCGGTGGACGAGCTGGGCCTGGCGCCGGAGCACGAGGCGCAGCTGTGGCGGTACCTGACGTACGCCGCCGCATCGATGGTCAACACCGCGGGCTAGCGGGTCCGGGAGCCCGTACGGGGCTTCCGTACCCGGAACCCCGAACGGAGCGCGGGACAGACGAGCCCGGCCCGGGGGCGCGGCCCTCAGGGCCGCAGGCCGGGGGCTAGAGCGGCCTGACCTGGAAGGCGCCGAGGCCGCCGGCACCGCCCGGGCGGCGCATGGCGATCGAGCCGTACGGGGTGCGCAGCCGGAGCCAGCCGCCGGAGGCGAGCAGGGCCACCGGCTCGGGGGCGGCGGGCGCGGAGGCACCACTCGCCACGGCCGACCGGACCGGCCGCAGGAAGCCGAGGGACTGCGCGGCATGCACGGCGCGCAGCGGGAGCTCGGTGTCGCCCAGCGTCCGGGACCAGATCTCACGGCCGATGCGGTCCCGCTCGGACCGGGTCCGGTGCTGCGGGGGCAGGGCCTCGTCGCGGGCCCGGAACTCGGCGACGGCGGCGCCCACGGCGGCCCGTATCTCCGCGGGACCGGGCAGCCCGGGCAGCTGGTGCCAGCCGCCGCGGGGCGGGAGCACCCCGGTCCAGGGCGGGCCGGTGACCGGGCCGGGGACGACGGCGCCGGCGGCGGCCTCGTCCACGGATTCCAGCAGCTCGCCGGCGGACACGGTCACGTCCAGCGGCTGGGAGACGGGCACGGCGAGGCGCACCGTGCGGACGGCCAGCACCTCGAAGGACGCCGGCCGCCCGAAGACGGCGAGCGCGCCGCCGCCGGCCTGGAGGCGGACCGCGGCGGCCCGGTCGTAGTGGAGCAGCCGGCCCAGGAAGGCGGCGAGGTCCGCCGCCTCCCCGGAATCGGCGAAGCGCAGCTGCCCGGTCATGCCGCCAGGCGCCTTTCGGCGCCCTTGGGCTTGCCGGCCGGCTCGTCGAGGTACTCCTCCAGGAAGCGCCTCTCCTCGGCCGAGATGCGGCGGGGCCGCCCCTCGGCGAGGTTGAACGGCACGACCACGGTCTCCGCGCGCACGTAGACCGTCTCCGGCCTGTCCTCGGTCGCCTCGTCCTTGACCTCGTAGCGGATGGTCAGGGAAGCGGCGCCTATCCGGGTCACCCAGGATTCGATGAGGACCGGCTCGTGACGGTGCACGAGGGGCAGCTTGTAGTCGATCTCGTGGCGGGCCACGACGGATCCGCCCGTGAAGGAATCGCTGCCCTCCCCGGGCGCGAGGCGGAACATGAAGTCGATCCGCGCCTCCTCCAGATAGCGGAGGAAGACGACGTTGTTGACGTGCCCGAAGGCATCCATGTCCGCCCAGCGCAGGGGGCACCGGTAGTGGTGTCTGGCCATGGTTCCGGCCTCAGCCTCGCGTGAGCTTCTTGTAGGTGGCACGGTGCGGACGGGCCGCGTCCGGGCCGAGACGCTCGATCTTGTTCTTCTCGTACGACTCGAAGTTGCCCTCGAACCAGTACCACTTGGACTCGCCCTCGTACGCCAGGATGTGCGTGGCGACCCGGTCGAGGAACCAGCGGTCGTGGGAGATGACCACGGCCGCGCCGGGGAACTCCAGCAGGGCGTTCTCGAGCGAGGACAGGGTCTCGACGTCGAGGTCGTTGGTGGGCTCGTCGAGGAGCAGCAGGTTGCCGCCCTCCTTGAGCGTCAGCGCCAGGTTGAGGCGGTTGCGCTCACCGCCGGACAGGACGCCGGCCGGCTTCTGCTGGTCCGGGCCCTTGAAGCCGAAGGCGCTGACGTACGCGCGGGACGGCATCTCGACCTGGCCGACGTTGATGTAGTCCAGCTCGTCCGACACGACCGCCCAGAGGGTCTTCTTGGGGTCGATGTTGGCGCGGGACTGGTCGACGTAGCTGACCTTGACGGTTTCGCCGATCTTGACGGAGCCGGAGTCCGGCGCCTCCAGGCCCTGGATCATCTTGAAGAGCGTGGTCTTGCCGGCGCCGTTCGGGCCGATGATGCCGACGATGCCGTTGCGCGGCAGCGTGAAGGACAGGTCGTCGATGAGGACCTTGTCGCCGAACGCCTTGGAGAGGTTGTTGACCTCGACCACGATCGAGCCCAGACGCGGGCCCGGCGGGATCTGGATCTCCTCGAAGTCCAGCTTCCGCATCTTGTCCGCCTCGGCCGCCATCTCCTCGTAGCGGGCGAGACGGGCCTTGGACTTGGTCTGGCGGCCCTTGGCGTTGGAGCGGACCCACTCCAGCTCTTCCTTGAGGCGCTTCTGGCGCTTCTCGTCCTTGCGGCCCTCGACCTTGAGGCGGGCGGCCTTCTTCTCCAGGTACGTGGAGTAGTTGCCCTCGTAGGGGTGCGCGCGGCCGCGGTCGAGTTCGAGGATCCACTCGGCGACGTTGTTCAGGAAGTAGCGGTCGTGGGTGACGGCGACGACGGCACCCGAGTACTTCGAGAGGTGCTGCTCCAGCCAGTTCACCGACTCGGCGTCGAGGTGGTTGGTGGGCTCGTCGAGGAGGAGCAGGTCCGGGGCCTCGATCAGCAGCTTGCAGAGCGCCACGCGGCGCTTCTCGCCACCGGAGAGGGTGGTGACCGGCCAGTCCCCGGGCGGGCAGCCCAGGGCGTCCATGGCCTGCTCCAGCTGGGCGTCCAGGTCCCAGGCGTTGGAGTGGTCCAGGTCTTCCTGGAGCTTGCCCATCTCGTCGAGGAGGGCGTCCGAGTAGTCGGTCGCCATCAGCTCGGCGACCTCGTTGAAGCGCTTCAGCTTCTTCATCGTGTCGGCCGCGCCGTCCTGGACGTTCTCCAGGACCGTCTTCGACTCGTCGAGCTTGGGCTCCTGCATGAGGATGCCGACGGTGAAGCCGGGCGACAGGAACGCGTCACCGTTGGACGGCTGCTCCAAGCCCGCCATGATCTTCAGAACGGTGGACTTACCGGCACCGTTCGGGCCGACCACACCGATCTTCGCGCCGGGCAGGAAGTTCAAGGAGACGTCATCAAGAATCACCTTGTCGCCGTGCGCCTTGCGCGTCTTGCGCATGGTGTAGATGAACTCAGCCAAGAGAAACCGTCCGGCAGATCGATGGGTGGGCAGATACACCCCATCTTGCCGTACGTCCATCCCCCGGGGGAAACCCGTATGGTCGCCGGGGGACGTCCCCGGACCGCCCCGTGCGAGACGTTCCGGCAGGTCAGCGGAGGCGGAGGGCGCCCGAGGCCTGCTCCTCGAAGATCTCCGTGAGGATGTCGAACAGGGTCGGCCCCAGGCCGCCGCGCGCCTGCGCGAGCTCCCCGGCGACGCTCTCGCGGTTCGTCGGGGGCAGCGCGCGAGCACGCCCTCCGGGCGGCGGGCGGTCTCCGCACGGCCGAGGGACCGTCGGGACAGCTCGTGGTCGCGCCACTCGACCACGAAACCGCCGTCGTCCGGGGTCTGGAAGTCCTCCGGCATGGCGATACGGCTGCGTAGGGCCGGGCCGGCCAGGACCGGGACGCGGGCTGGGGCTCCTCACCCGGGGCGGTAGACCGTCAGGGCGTCGGGCAGGGTGTCGAGGACGAGGGCGGCCGGGGCACGGGTGTACTCGCCGTCGTACGCGAGCGGGGTGCCCGGCGGGATGTCGCCGATGCGGAGGCTGCGCAGGCGGGTGGCCGTGTGGACGGGGGAACGGCTCAGCGGGCCCGTGAGGGCGGCGGCGAGCAGGCGCGGGCCGGGGCGGCCGCCGCCGTGGACGAGGCGGACGTCGAGCAGCCCCTCGCCGAGGCTGTCACGGCGGCGGGGCGTGGCGCCGGTGCCGTGGTAGGTGCCGTTGCCGGCGAAGAGCAGCCAGACGCTCCGGGGCCGCCCGGCGAGCCGGAGTCGTACGGGGTGCTCCGCGCGCAGCACCTTCGAGGCGGCCAGGATCCCCGCGAGGCCACCCCCGATCCGCGGCGCCCAGCGCAGCCGGTGCCGCAACAGCTCCGGGTAGGCGCCGATGCTGAAGGTGTTCAGAAAGTACCCGGAGCCACCGTGCCCGGTGCCACCCTCTCCGGCGTGGCCGCCACCGCCCCCGGTGCCTGGCCCGGGGCCCCCCTCGGCGCCATGCCCGCCACCGCCCCCGGTGCCTGGCCCGAGGCCCCCCTCGGCGCCATGCCCGGTGGCCGCCCCGGCACCGTGCGCGGGGCCGCGCTCCGGGCCGTGCGCGGTGCCGGTTTCGGGCCGGGGGCCGGGGGTGAAGCGGCCCACGCTGACGCGGACCGCGCGGCCGGCGGCGAGCGCGCGGCAGGTGTCCTCGGCTCCGGCGAGGCCGAGGTCCAGCGCGAAGTGGTTGAGCGTGCCGCCGGGGAACACCGCCAGCGGCACCCCGGCCCGCAGCGCGGCGGTGGCGGCCGCATTGACCGTGCCGTCACCGCCGCACACCCCGAGCACAGTGGACCGGGCGGCCGCCGCCGCCAGCTCCGCGGGCAGCTCCGGGCCCTCGCACCCGACCACCTCGGCCTTGGGCAGTCGGGCGCGCAGTACGTCGAGCCCGACGTCGTCGGCCGTGCCCGACCCGGTGTTGACCACCACGGTGAGCCCGGCCCCGTCCGGCAGCGCGGGCGCCTCGGCGGCCGTCCGCTCGCCGCCCGGCACGACCCTGGCCTCCTCCACCACGCGTGCGAGGCGGCGTACGACGAAGCCTGCGGCCACGCCCAGCGCCGCCCCCGCGGCCACGTCGGACGGGTAGTGGACCCCCGTGTACACGCGGGAGAACGCCACCGAGACGGCCAGCGGGGCCACCACGGCGCCCCAGCCCGGCGCCTCCAGTGCCAGCCCGGTGGTGAACGCGAACGCGGACGCCGAGTGCCCGGACGGGAACGAGGTGGTCTGCGGCTGCGTCACCAGCCGCCGCACCTCGGGCACCCCTTCCAGCAGCGGCCGGGGCCGGCGTACGGACCACTTGCCGACGGTGTTGACGGTCGCCGAGGCCAGCGCCAGCGAGGCGGCCCCGCGCAGCGCGGCCTTGCGGGCGCCGGCCGAGCCGAGGACCGCGATCGCCACGGCGGCCCCGCCCCACAGCACCCCGTGGTTCGCGGCCCGCCCGAGTCTCGGCAGTACCCGGTCGCCCGCGGGCCAGTGCCGGCGGGCCACCCCGTCGAACAGCCTCCGGTCCCACCGCGCGGCGGCGCCCCGCCAGGTCAACTCCTGATCAGCCATTTCCAGCGCTTACCCGGACCTCCGCCCCCGGAATCAGCACCCCCCGCCATCCGGCCCCCGGCCCGCCCCGGTGCGGACGTCGGCTAGCCCACGGCTAGCCCTCCTCCTCGTCCAGCGGCCGCTTGCGGAGCAGGAGGACCACCAGACCGCCCAGTACCACCAGGCCCACCGCCAGCGAGGCGATGACCGGGGTGGCGGCCGAGCTGCCGCTGGTCGCGAGCCGCTCCTCGTCCGGGATGGGCACCGACGAGGCCGCGGCGGTGGCCCGCGCCACGGCGGGCGTGTCGCCGGTGGTGCCGGCCTGCACTGCGACGGGCTGCGGCCAGACCGCGCTCGCCACCGCGGCCGCCGCGGACTCGCTGGAGCCGGCCACGATCTGCGCCTGGGCCGACACCCCTCTGGTGAAGACCCGTCCGACCGGCACCTTGGTGGAGCCCTGGACGGTGACCGAGGCCGAGCCGTCCGGGATGCCTGCGGGGACCTCGAAGTACAGCCGGCTCCCGTTGGCCGCGGTGGTGAGCGGTCGCCCGTCCGCGTCCACCACTCGCACCCCCATGGCCACGGCCGCCGCGTCGGGGGTGACCGTCACGCTCTGCGCCCCGGTCCGCACGGTGACCGGCCCGAGACGGGTGCCCGCGGGCCCCGACACGGTTTCGGGGTCCAGCCCCAGCGAGGCGGGCGGCTCCGGCAGCTTGCCCGCCGACCGCTGGAGGTACTCGGCCAGCTTCTCCGCCGCCGGGTCGGCCGCCTCCACCTGCGCCCCGTCCGCCAGCCGCCAGATCGCCACCTGCGTCCCGGCGGCCGCGCTCTCCGCGGTCAGGGTCCCGGCGCCGGCCGCCTTGGCCAGTCCGGCGAGATCGTTCAGCTGCGGATAGGAGTGCTCCAGGACCCAGCGGATCCGGCCCGCCTCCCCGTTCCCGGCGAGCAGGCTGCCGTTCCAGCCACTCTCCGCGTACCGGGCCTGGGGCTGGGCGTTGCCCGCCACGCCGACCCCGTACGTCTGCAGCATCCCGCCGCCGTCGACCCGCATCTCGTAGAGCCCGGCCGGGATCTGCCGGACCGACCCGTCCTTGGCGTGCAGGACCGCCTGCCCGTACGTCTTCAGCCCGTCCAGCACGGCGCTCGCGCCCTCCGGTGTCCGGGGCACAGGCGCCCCGGAGTCGGCGGCCGCCCGCGCTGCCGGGGCGGCGGCCAGGGCCGCGGCCAGCAGCGCCGCCGCCAACGGCCGCCGCGCGGAAGCCCGTACGGGCCCCACCGCCGGAACAGACGCAGCAGACACGGCAGGCGCAACAGAAGCGGCAGGTGGGGCGGGAGCGACGGCAGAAGTGAGCGAAGAAGGAACGGAATCAGGAGCGGAGGATGCGGGAACGGAAATCGACACAGTCTTCCCCTTCGGGCCAATGACCCAGGTGCCCGTGAGTACCGGGGAATCCTAACCGCCTCGAACACTCAGACCACCGTCACCTTCTGAGCGGCCATCAGCGGGGCATCCGCCTTGACGATCCGCCGGAATGCCGCCGTCCCCCGGTTCAGGTCGTGGCCGACGGCGGTCGCGTCGATCTCCGCCGAGAACCACCGGTTGCCCTCCGCGTCGGGCGGATCGTCCCGCACCCGCAGCCGCCCGTGCACCACCAGCGGCTCCCCCACCGCGACGGAACCGGCCAGGTTCACCGCGAGCGTGCGCCGCGCCCACACGGTGTAGAAGCTGGTGGACCCGTCCGTCCAGGCCTCCTTGCGCCGGTCGAAGTACCGCGGCGTCACGGCGAACCTGAACCGCGTCGACGGCCCGTTCACCGTCTCCTTGTAGTCGATCTGCGTGGCCACGTAGCCGACCAGCGTCACCAGGGTGTCGTTCATCCCCGCCGCCTCCCCGCATCCGTACCCGCACGGACGATCCGCACCAGGTACGCCCCATGCTGGCGCGGCTCCCCGATTCCCGCTCCGGCCTGTGGACTACTCGCGGGTTGTGGACAACTTCGTCCCCCCTGCGGACACCGTCGCGTACTGTTCGCGCACCTCCCGGTAGCGCAGCAGCTCCGCCGCGACCGGCTCCAGCACCCGGGCCCGCCCGCAGCCGGCCGCCGCCTGCCGCAGCCGCCGCTCCGCTTCCTGCCCGTACCGCCTCGCCGGGCCCCGGGCCGCGATCGAGCAGGCCCACTCCACCAGCGGCCCGCCGACGATGCCCGCCGCCATCAGCAGCACCGGCGGCATCAGCCTCGGCTCCAGGACCCCGACGATCTGCCCGACCAGCCACAGCCCGCCGAAGATCTGGAGCAGCGTCATCGCCGCCTGCGTCAGCACCGCCGCCGGCCACCACTTCGGGCGTGGCGGCTTGGCGCGCGGCACCGCGACCGCCGACCCCAGCGTCACCGCGATCTCGTCCAGCACCTCCGGCAGTTGCGCGGCCCCGCGCACCGCAGTCTCCCGTACCGCCTGCGCCCAGGCGTCGGGCAGGCCGCCGGCCGCCGCGTCGGCGACCGCCCGTACCGCCTGCTCCACCCGCTGGCGCGCGGTCGCCCCTTCCTCGACCGGCGCCTCCGGGGCCGCGGGGCCCCGGCCACCGGTCACCGCCAACGCGGCCAGCGTGCGCGGGGCGCGCCGGTTCTCGTACCACCGCCACAGCCGCAGCCACGGGGTCCCGCACGCCTTCCCGGCGTTGCGCCGCCAGGCCCGCTCCGCGGCGAGCCCGGCCGCGTACGCCCCGACCGCCTCCGCGAGCCGGTCCTCGAACTCGGCGCGCGCCGCCTCCCCGATCTCCGGCCCCGGATGGCCGTCGGCCACGTACAGCGGGCGCAGGCGCAGGGCGGCCCGGTCGACATCGGCGGAGATCCGCCGGGTCGCGGCACCCCTCTCCTGGGTGAACTGTGCGAGGAGGTCCCGGAGTTCCCCGACGCCCTCGCCGGTCAGCGCCGACAGGCCGAGGACGGTGGCGCCGGGCTCGTCGAACTCGCCGAGGGCGATGCCGTCGTCGTCCAGCAGCCGCCGCAGGTCGTCCAGTACGAGGTCGGCCGACTCGCCGGGCAGCCGGTCCACCTGGTTCAGCACGACGAAGGTCACCTCGGCGTGCCCGGCCAGGGGCCGCAGGTACCGCTCGTGCAGCACCGCGTCGGCGTACTTCTCCGGGTCGACCACCCACACCACCGCGTCGACGAGGGCGAGCACCCGGTCCACGTGGTCGCGGTGGGCACCGACCGCGGAGTCCAGGTCCGGCAGGTCCACCAGGACCATCCCGCGCAGCGCTCCGGTCCCCGAGGTCTCGCGCGGCCGGCGGCGCAGCCTGCCCGGGATCTCAAGGCGGTCGAGCAGCCCGGCCGCGCCGTCGGACCAGCTGCACGCGATCGGCGCGGCGGTCGTCGGCCTGCGCAGTCCCGTCTCGGAAATCTGCACTCCGGCGAGTGAATTGAAGAGGGTGGACTTGCCGCTTCCGGTGGCTCCGGCGATGGCGACGACCGTGTGCTGCGGCGACAGCCCGCGCCGCGCGGCCGCCTCGTCCAGCACCCGGCCGGCCTCCGCGAGGGTCTTGCCGTCGAGCCGGGTCCGGGAGAGCCCGACCAGCTGGCGCAGCGCTTCGAGGCGTGTGCGCAGTGCCTGCCCCTCGGAGCTGAGCGGCGGCGAGGGCGTCTTGCCCCCGTCGCTGCCGGCGCCGGAGACGGCGCGGACGAGCGCGTAGTCTCCGGCGCCGCCCTCACCGCCCTCGTCCTCGTCGTCGATCCCGCCGACGCGGCGCGAGCGTGCGATGAACCCGTCGTCCCAGCGGTCGTCCCAGCAGTCGTCGGTGCGGTCGGTCACGGCGGTCACCGCGTCACCTCTCCTTCTGCAGCAGGGACAGCGCGGCGATCAGCTCGGCCTGTGGTTCCGGGGTCACTTCGAGCGCCTCCAGCGGGGCCAGCCGGCGGTCCCGTTCGGCACGCAGCACCTGCTCCAGGTGTTCGGCGACCAGTTCGCCGCCCCGCTCGCGCAGCCGTACGGCGGCCTGTACGCCGATCCGCTCGGCGAGCTTCTCCCCGGCGGGCCGGGCCCGCTTGCCGCCGAGGAGAGCCGCGACCAGCAGGGCGGCGACCCCGTCGGGGTCAGGCGCGGGCTGTCTGGCGAGCCGGGAGACATCTTCCTCGGCGAGTTCCTCCAGTACGCGCCGCCAGCGCCGTACGGCCATGCCGATGCGCTCCCCCGCTTCCCTGTCGGGGCCGGGCAGTTGCACCGCCCCGGCGGCCGGCTCGCGGCGCCACGCCTCGGCGATCCGCTCGTCGGCGGCGGCCACCGCGCACTGGAGCAGCGCGGCGAGCGACTCGGCGAGCGAGTCGAGCAGTTCGTCGGCGCTGGTGTCGAGGGGGTAGCCGCGCCACCGGGTCAGCGCGTCCCCGGCCAGTACGGCGCCCTGGTCGAGCCGGTTGCGGACCCGCCTGCCCTCCCTCTTGTACGCGTCCTCCACGGCCGAGGTCAGCCGTACGGCGGCGGCGTGCTGGGCGGCGACGGCGGACGCCAGCTCCGGCATCCGGCGGCCGAGGGAGTCCAGCGCGCCGACCGCGGTGCGCCCGACGGCGTACTGCCGGGCCGCCGGGTCCTGCGCGTGGTGGGCGAGCCACGCGTACAGCGGGGCGACGGCGCTGGCGGGCAGCAGTCCGCCCCCGCCTGCCGATTCGGGAAGCTCGGGCACCGTGAACCGCGGTACGTCGCCCAGCCCGGCCCGGTTGAGCAGGGCACCGTACTGCCGCGACACTTCGGCGAGCACCTGGTGCGGTACCCGGTCGAGGACGATGATCAGGGTGGCCTTGTACTGCTTGGCGGTGCGCAGCAGGTGCCAGGGCACGGCGTCGGCGTACCGCGAGGCGGTGGTGACCATGACCCAGACGTCGGCGGCGCAGATCAGCTCGGCGGCGAGTGTCCGGTTCTCGACCACGAGGGAGTCGATGTCGGGGGCGTCGAGGATGGCGAGCCCGCGCGGCAGGCCGGCGACGGTCTCGATGCGCAGCTCGCGGGTGGCGGCGGTGCTGCCGTACCCCGGGTGGGGGGAGCCGCAGCGGGCGGCGGGGAGCGGGTCGTCCTCGCCGTGCGGGGCCCAGACCCGCATCAGGTCGGGGAGCACCCGCATTCCGGCGAACCAGTGATGGTCTTCCGGATGGCAGACGAGCACGGGGATCCGGGTGGTGGGCCGCAGTACGCCGGCCTCGCTCACCTGGCGCCCCACGAGGGAGTTGACGAGAGTGGACTTACCGGCCCCGGTGGACCCGCCGACGACGGCGAGCAGCGGCGCCTCGGGCGCCCTCAGCCGGGGTACGAGGTAGTCGTCGAGCTGCGCGAGCAGCTCGGCTCTGGTCTGGCGGGCGCGCGGGGCGCCGGGCAGGGGCAGCGGCAGACGCACGGACGCGACCCGGTCGCGCAGGGCGGACAGGGCATCGAGCAGCTGAGGCCGAACATCCAAGGTCACCACATGCGAAGAATGCCCAATTTGGGGCATTTTTTGAAGCTTATACGTCCTCTGCGCGCCGACCGCAACTCCAGCGGATCTTTCGGGCACAGCGGACGAGTGGGACGCAGGCATAACGAGTGCACAACACCAGGGGCGCCGCGGCGCAAAAGCGGTGCGAGAATCGCACCTGCCTGCGATTATCGGGACCGCTTCACCGAACCTCCACATCGTGGCACGCGGGTGAAGCAACCGGGACAAGGCAACCGGAGCCCTATCCTTGACCCGGCACGGACGACAGTCCCACCCCCACCCCGGGGCTCCAGGCCGCCACGGCCACCTTCCGGCCCCCGTAGCTCAGTGGATAGAGCAGGTGCCTTCTAAGCACTTGGCCGCAGGTTCGAGTCCTGCCGGGGGCACTCAGACGAAACCCCTCCCTCGGGAGGGCCTTGCTGCCGGCCGGGGGCGATTTTCCGGACCCGGCGTAGCCCGCACCTGGCATGGCTTTCGGGCCTGAGCGCATCTGCCCTGGTGGCGGGATCAGCTTGCGTTCATGCCGCGGTCCGGCCAGCGACCGGATTCCGTGCGGAGTGCGCTGATCTTCCTCGACGCCTTCACCGAGAGGTAGTCGTGATCGCCGTCGTCCACGGCGGAGCCGCGGGACTCCTTCTGCAGGGTCAGCCTTCGCGTGAATGCGTCCGGGTCGTCGCCGAATGCGTACCGCACCACGGTCGAGTCCTCGAAGACCCTGCGGAAGTACACGAGTCCGGCCACTGCACACCCCTCACCCTCTTCGTCGCCGCCCATTGTGGATCACAAGGTCGCTCGCCTCTTCGCGCAGGCGGCGTTTGTCCGGCTTGCCCCGGGGGGTCAGGGGGATCTCCCGCCGCCAGAACACGGCCGTGGGGCGGTGGGCCGGGGCGAGGGCCTCCAGGACCAGGTCACAGGCATCGGCCGCCGTCGCGGCGTCGGGGTCCCGGCCGGGGGCCGGGACCAGGAAGGCGCAGACCTCCTCCCCCGTCAGGGGGCTGTGGCGGCCCACCACCACGGCCTGGGCGACCGCGGGGTGGCGGGCCAGGGCCGCTTCGACCGGGAGGCAGTAGACGTTGTCCCCGTCGACCATGACCACGTCCGCGACCCGGTCGTCGAGGTGGAGGTATCCGTCCGCGTCGACGTGCCCGAGATCGCCGGTGCGCAGCCATCCGTCCCTGATCGCGGCAGCCGTCAGATCGGGCCGGTTCCAGTAGCCCGCCATCCTCGCCGCGGACCGCGTCCACACTTCGCCCGTCCGCCCGGCGGACAGCGCCCGGCCGTGCGCGTCGCGTACCTCGACCTCCACGCCGGGCACCGGGCGGCCGACCGATGTGAGCAGCCCCGGACGGCCGGCCACGGCCTCCTCGTGGTCGGCGGGAGTGAGGCGGCAGATCACCGCGGCCTCGTTCATGCCGTAGCCCTGCTGCCAGCGGCAGCCCCAGCGGGTCACGGCCTCGCGCAGCCGCTCGGGCAGGATCGGGGCGGCTCCGTACGAAACCACGCTCAGCCCGGGGATCCCGGCGGCCGTCGCCGGATCGTCCAGCAGGCGGTACACCATCGCCGGCATCAGGTACGTCGACACGGGACCCAGCCGCGCGCAGGCGGCCGCGAACTCCCGGGTGCCGAAGGCGCTCTGCACCTCCACCCGGCCCCCGGAGCGCAGCTGTTCCAGGCAGCGCCCTCCGGAGCGCTGGGCGAGGGAGGTGACGGAGACGTACGTCAGCCGGTTCCCGTCGACGCGGCCCCCGCCGCGCCCGCCGCCCTCGCGGTCTGCCCGGCCGTCGGTGCGGGCCGCCAGCGCGCGGAACGTGGACGCCACGCCCTTGGGCACGCCGGTGGTGCCACCGGTGTACGTCACCCGCGCCACGTCGTCCTCCCGCGCCCGCACGGGCAGCGGCGTCCCCTCCCGCTCTGCCGCCGCCCGCAGCAGCTCGTCCAGAGCGAGCCGGGCCACCCCCGTGTCCGGCACGGGCGTGTCGTGCACGACGAGCCGGGGCCGGCAGTCCCGCAGCACGAACTCCACCCCGTGGGTGTACGGATCGGTGACGATCTGGGTCAGCCGCGCGCCCAGCACGTGCGCGGCCAGCCGCACCGGCAGCACCTCCGGCCGGTTGCCGCCGAAGACGCAGGCCAGGCCCGTCGCCGGCCCGACCCCTCGGTCCGCCAGCGCCCCGGCCAGCCGGTACACGAGGTCCAGCAGCTCCGAGAAGGTCAGCACGGCGACGCCGGAACCGAGCGCCGGCCGGTCCGCGTACCGCTCCAACGCTGCGACCAGGTCCGTGACATGGCGTGCGGTCACGCCCACCGCCTCTCCCAGGGTGGAGGCGACCGTACCGGCTCCGGCCGCCTGGCGCCTCCCCGCCCGGGTCGCCGACCATGGGGGCATGACGACCGGATCCCATGACCGTGCCCGCTCGTTCAGCTCGGCGGCCGGGCGCTACGCCGACCACCGGCCCTCGTACCCGCCCGCGCTCCTCGACGCCGTGGAGGAGCTCGCCGGCTTCGCACTGCCCGGGGCCAGTGTCGGCGATGTCGGCGCGGGCACCGGTATCGCGACCGCCCTGCTGCACGCCCGCGGGGCCCGGGTCGTGGCGGTCGAGCCGGGTGAGGGGATGGCTGCGGAGTTCCGCCGCCGCAACCCGCGGGTGCCGCTCGTACGCGGGGACGGCAACCGGCTGCCGTTCGCTTCGGGTTCCCTCGATCTGCTGACGTACTCGCAGTCGTGGCACTGGACCGACCCGGCCCGTTCCGTTCCCGAGGCGCTGCGCGTGCTGCGCCCCGGCGGGGCGCTGGCCGTCTGGTCGAACGACCCGGACGTCGGTATCGAGTGGATCGCCGATCAGCAGGCGCGGATCGAGAAGAGCTTCGGCCCCGGCTGGTACATCAACGAACGCGCCCGTTCGCAGGGCGGTGTGCGGTTCCGGACCCGGCTGCTGCGCTGGTCGCGCCGGATCCCCGTCGACGCCCATCTGGCCAAGCTGTCCACGCACTCCCTCTTCCTGATCGGCGAACCCGGCACGGACGCCTTCCTCGCCGCGGAGCGCGAGCGGTTGTACGCGCTGTTCCCGGACGGCCGGCTGGAGGAGCACTACGTGGTCGACCTGAGCGTCGCCGTCCGCCCGACGGCATGACCGGTCCCGCCCGACGGGGGTGGCGGGCGGGACCGGAGATCAAGGGACCGGGACCGGTCACGGGACGGTTCAGGCGGCGGGTGCGTCCTGCGGGGAGACACCGAAGGCCTTGACGGCGCCGCCCAATTGGCCTGGTTGCCGCGTGCGGCGGTCCAGGCGTTGTAGCTGGCGGCACTGGTCTGCGTCCAGCTGCCGAGGACCTGGGGCTTGTCGGCCGGGGCCGCCGACGCGGGGGACGCGAAGACGAGGACACCGGCCGCTGCGGCCGATGTGAGGACGGAAACGAGACGACGGCGCATGGCATTCCTCCGGAACGGGGGTGGGGGGACCGCCCGGGGTAACCCTTGGTACGGCGTCGGGTTCCACCCTCGGCGCACGTCCTATCGCCGCCCCTTAACGCCGCTGGAACCGTGGCTCACCGTCCCTGGTGCCGGGTTGGCGGGCGGGTCGGGCCGCGCCCCGCGGCCGGTTGCCCTGCGGGAGGTGCCGGTGGCGGGGCCGGCCCTCAGGTAGGACACGGCATCAGACTTCCGGCAGATACCGGATTCGTCCTGCGGAGGGACGCGCAAGGGGTGCGCCGCAGGCGAGACTGGACCACATGAACCGCCGTCCCCTCGTCATCGCCGCCGCCACTGTGGGAGTCGTCGCCACGGCTGCCTTCGCGCTGCCCAATCTCCCGCCCAACCCGTTGACCGACTCCATCAACGACCGGGTCTTCAAGGAGAAGAGCAGGCACTTCGCCACCGCGGCCGACGCGCCTACCCGCGGCAACCAGGCCTTCACGCTGCCGTCCTGGGTACCCAAGGACGCCACCGACATACGCATACACGCGCGTACCAACGGCGAGGCCAGGCTGATCCGCTTCACGCTCGGAGCGACCCCGCTGGACGGACCTCAGTGCACCGCCGGCACGCCGAAGGACCTGGGCGGGCGGCAGTTGAACGCCAAGTGGTGGCCGCACGGCACCCGGGCCGAGGAGCGGCCCGAGTGCCGGGACGTCTACCAGTACCAGGTCGCGGTGCGCGGCAAGCGGGTCTTCGCGTGGACCGACGGCACGCCCTCGCCGGGGTCGAAGGCGCAGGACGGCACCCCGGCGACGGCCCACGCACGCAGCCACGGCTAGATCGGGCTCGGGCCTGGGTTCGGGCTCGGGCTCGGGTCGGGTTCGGTCAGCGGGCCAGTGCGGTCGCGGCGGCTTCGGCGAAGGCCTCCGGGTTGTCGAGCATGATGTTGTGCCCGCAGTCCGGGACAGCGGTGACGGACACCCCGGCGGCCTCCAGAGCCTCGGCCCCGGCCAGCGGCCCGTCAGCCTCGGGCAGCAGGTAGCTGCGCGGGATCTTCAGCTCCAGCAGCAGCTCGCGCATGGTCGGCGTGGTGCCGGCCGCGAGGTGTACGGCAGTGCGGTGCAGGGCGGTTCGGTCCGCCAGGCGCATGGTGGACCACCAGTGCGCGCCGACCCGGTCGCGCACCTCGGCCCAGCCGCCGGCCAGGAACTCCTCCTCGGTGTAGGAGGCGATGCCGCTGCTGCCCGCGGTGCGGGGGACGACCGGCACCGGGTCCAGATTGGCGTCGACCAGTACCAGCCTGGAGACCAGCCGAGGGTGGCGGTGGGCGAGCACGATGGCCACGGCGCCGCCCATGCTGTGGGCGATCAGCTCGGCTCCGGTGACGCCGGCCGCGTCGAGAGCGGTGGCCAGGGTGTCGGCGTGCGCCTCCAGGGTGTACGGGAAGTCCCCGGGCCTGTCGCTGTGCCCGTGCCCCAGCAGGTCGACCAGCAGCGAACGGCGGCCCGCCAGCAGCGGGTGCACGGCGCTCGCCGCGAAGTAGGCGGGCGACGTCGACCCCAGCCCGTGCACGTACACGCGGGCGGGCTCCTCCCCGGGCAGCTCGACCCAGCGGATCCGGTCATCTTGCGGCGTGACGGCGGCACTTCGCATGCATGTCTCCCTTGATCGACGAGAGGACGAGGGTAACCAGGCCGCCTCGAACCCCTGGTCTACCCTCGTCGGGTGAGTATGTACGTGAACCGGCTCGGCGAGGACCTGCCGCGGACCGGCGAGATCCCGGCGGGGCCGGCTGTGGCGGTGTGGTCCCTGGACACCACCCTCGACGTGGTCGGCGGCCACCGGGTCGACCAGGCGACGGCAATCCTGGACGCATCCGAACGAGAGCGCGCCGAACGGCTGTTGCGGGCCGGGGACCGGCACCGGTACCTCGCCTCCCACGTGGGGCTGCGGGTGCTGCTCGGCGGCTACCTGGGGCTGGCCCCGCAGGACGTCCGCCTGGTCCGGGAGGACTGCCCGTGCTGCGACGGCCCGCACGGGCGGCCGGCGGTGGCGGGCGGCGCAGTGCAGTTCTCGCTCTCGCACAGCGACGACCTGGCGTACCTCGCGTTCGCGGAGGTGCCGGTCGGGGTCGATGTGGAGGGGATCCCGAGCGCGGCGGCGGTCCGGGACGTGCTGAACGTCCTGCATCCGGCGGAGACCGCGGAGCTCTCCGCGCTGCCCGTGGAGCAGCGGCGGGAGGCGCTGGCCCGCCTGTGGTCGCGCAAGGAGGCCTACTTCAAGGGCACGGGCACCGGCCTGGCCGAGGGCCTGGCCGAACCGTACGTCGGATCGGGCCCCGACCCGGCCCCCGTCCCCGGCTGGCGGCTGACGGACCTCCCGGCCCCGCCGGCCTACGCGGCGGCACTGGCCCTGCGCACCTGACCCGCCCGCCCGAAACCGTTGATCGCGGGCCCGGTGGGCCCGGTCGCTCCGGAGCCGGTCACCCCGGACCCGGTGGCCCCGGACCGCGGTCGGCAGGCACCCTGCGGGGCGTCAGGCGGTCCGGGCCGCGCGGGTTGCCGCGGCCGCGCTCAAGGCCGGCCACAGCGGCGGGAGCCAGGCCTCCACCGCGGAGGCCGTGGGCAGCCCCGGGGGCACGGCGTCGTGGAGGGACGCCGTCTCCGGCTCCGCGGTCCGGTGGTGCGTCAGGATCCGCGGCTCCCCCGGGCCCGGCGCGGCCGCCAGCACCGCCCCCACCGCCAGGCCGCCCGCCGCCAGCGCCTCGTACGCGAGTGCGAGGGCCCGCCGTACGGGCTCCGCAGCGGTCCGCCACGCCGCGTCGAAATCAAGGTCGCCACTCGTCACACGCCCATTATCGTGACCGCCATGGACATCCGCCCTGCCCGTACCGTCGCCGAACTCCAGGCCGCGGAGGGGCTCTTCGACGGCCCCGCCCGACTCGACTGGTCCGAACGCTTCCTCTCCGCGCCGGGACACCTGATGCTCATCGCCTACGTCGACGGCATCCCCGCCGGCATGGTCTCCGGGGTCGAGATGAACCACCCCGACAAGGGCACGGAGATGTGCCTGTACGAGCTCTCCGTCGACGAGGGCTACCGGCGCCGCGGCATCGGCCGCGCACTGACCGAGGCCCTCGCCGACGAGGCCAAGGCACGCGGCTGCCACGGCATGTGGGTGGGGGTCGACACCGGCAACGAGGCGGCCCTCGCCACCTACGCCGCCGCCGGCTCCCGCGACGAGGGCGTCTTCGCCATGCGCGGCTGGCCCCTCTCCGGCTAATCCGTCCGGCGGCGTGTCGTGCGCCCACTCGGCGCACCCTCCGTGCGCCCGGACCGTGCCTCCCCGAGCATCGGCCGCATGACCCCACTCACCGCGCTGCTCCCGGCCGCCGCCCTGCTGGCGGCGGCCACCGCCCTGCCGCCGCACCCCGCGCTCGCCGCCGCCGGCCGCTCCGACGCCGCCACCGCCCCGTACGTCGTGGTCCTCAAGGACACCGCCTCCCGTGCCCCGGTCCGGGCGCTGGCCGCCGAGGCAGCGCGCTCGGGCGACCGGGTGGGGGCCGTCTACGACACCGCCCTCAGCGGCTTCGCCGTCCGCACCACCGCCGCCCGAGCCGCCGCGCTCGCCTCCGACCCCCGGGTGGCCTCGGTGGAGCCGGACACCGAGTTCCGGATCAGCGACACGCAGGACCCGGCGCCGTGGACCCTGGACCGGATCGACCAGCGCGAGCTCCCGCTCGACGGCTCGTACACGTACGCCACGACCGCGCAGGGGGTCACCGCGTACGTCGTGGACACCGGGATCAACACCGGCCACCAGGAGTTCGGGGGCCGGGCCCGCGTCGGCTACAACGGAGTGTTCCTGGAGAGCTCCACGGACTGCAACGGTCACGGCACCCACGTCGCGGGCACCCTGGGCGGGGCGACGTACGGGGTGGCGAAGGGGGTGTCCCTCGTCGGCGTGAAGGTCGCCAACTGCAAGGGTTCGTCGACCCTGACGACCATCCTGGGCGGCCTGGAGTGGATGGTGAAGGACGCCGCCGCGGCCCCCGGCACCCCCGCCGTGGCCAACATGAGCATGGGCGGCACCCGCAGCCACGCCCTGGACACGGCGGTGACGCGGGCCGTCGCCGCCGGGATCACCTTCACCGCCGCCGCCGGCAACGACGCCGACGACGCCTGCACCGGCTCCCCCGCGGCCGTTCCCGCGGCGGTCACGGTCGGCGCGGCCGACGCCGCGGACCAGTGGGCTCCCTTCTCCGGTCACGGCAGCTGCGTGGACCTCGTGGCGCCCGGTGTGTCCGTCACCTCGGCCTGGAAGGGCTCGGAGACCGCCCTCGCCCGCTCCTCCGGCACCTCCATGGCGGCCCCGCACGCGGCGGGCGTCGCCGCGCTGATCCTCGCGGAGGGCATCGCGGAGGGCGGTACGGCGAAGACCCCCGCCGAGGTCTCCGCCGCGCTGGTGCAGAGCGCCCTGCCGGACCGCCTCACCGGGGTCCCGGCCGGCACCGCCAACCTGCTGCTGCACGCCCCGGCGGCCGGCCCGGCGTGATCCGGCAGGCAGGCCCCGGCGGCCCGCCCCGCCGGGCAACCGGCCCGCCCCGCCGGGCAGCCGCCCCGCCCGGCCGGTCCCGCTCCTGCGGCGACGACCCGGTCACCGGATGACCTGGTCGGTCGCCTGCCGGCATCCCACCCATCACACCCGCCCCGCACCCCGGAGGACCCGGCCTGATGGGACATCAATTTCTGTGCGCTTCGGGCGAAAGCAAGTCATTGACTTCTCATCACCGCGACGCGTCAATGTCGGCCACCGCACCGGCTCGGCCTCCCCCACACAGCGGGTGGGGGGAGGGGTTCGTCTGACGAAGGAGTCGCGACCCAGTGAGTACAACGTTCCGACGAAGAGTTCTGGCCGGGGTGGGCGCCCTGTCCCTCGCGCTGACGGGCGGCGTGGTGGGGCTGGCCGGCACCGCTCAGGCGGCGACCGTGACCACCCCCGTCTTCGAGAACTGCGACGCCCCGGCACCGCAGCCGGACGGTTCGGGCAATCAGAACTACACGATCACCCTGCCCGGCCAGGCGAAGGCCGGCGACGTCGTCCCGATCACGATCGACCCGGGTGCGAGCCCGCTGATCCCCGGCTTCTCCGTCACGACGGTGAACACCACCAAGATCACCTTCAAGGTGGGCGCGACCACCCAGGTGGTCACCAGCCCGCCCGAGACAGTCAGCGTCGTCGCCGGCACCCCGCTCGACCCGAAGGCCTTCTCCGGAACCATCAAGATCCCGGACGGCACCGAGGGCACCACGGTCGACGTCAAGCTCGACCTGGCGGTCACCGACGCGGACCTCAGCGGTTCCGTCTTCACCACGACCTGCACCCCGGCGCCCCGGCCGAGCGCCACCCTCGGCTCGGTCGCCGTCGAGGCCCTGCCGAAGGACCCGGTCACCACCAAGCTGACGCCCAACAGCGGCAAGGCCGGTACGGCCGTCGTCGTGAACGGCGCCAACTTCCCGGCCGGCCCGGTCACCTGCTCCGCCCTCCTCGCAGGGGCGGCTACCGGTGACACCGGCACCGGTACGGCGGACGCGACCGGCGCCGCGACCTGCAACATCACCGTCACCAAGAAGGCGGACGCGCTCCGGATCGACGGCTCGGTCACCCCGTACAAGTCCTTCGTGTACCTGGAGGAACAGGCGGGCGTGAAGAACCCGGTCGACATCGAGGTCCTCCCCGGCCCGCTGGCGCTCGGCCCGAAGGACGGCCAGCCGGCCGTCGCCTTCCCCTCGGTCACCATCAACGGCAAGGCGCAGTCGGTGGTGGGCGTGTTCAATGCCGCGACCGTCCAGGACTTCCGCGGCGGCACCCTCGGCTGGGACGTGACGGCGACCCGTACGCCGTTCCTGAACCAGGCGACCGGCCACTCGATGGCGAAGGCGCAGATCGGCATCCAGCCGTCCTGCACCGTGACCAACCCGGACAGCCCGAGCACCTGCACCGCGGGCACGCCCGGCGCGATCTCCGCGACCCCGATGAAGGTGGCCTCGCAGGCCGCCGGCGGGGACGAGCTGACCGGTGGTGAGTTCGCCGTGGGCGGCGCCGGGATGATCCAGCTCCCGCCGTTCATGTTCGCCGACACCTACCAGACGGTCGTCACCTTCTCGATCGCCTGACCCGGCAGGAGCAGCGCAACCCAGGGTGGTGCGGCGCCACGGCGCCGCACCACCCCTTCGCCGTCGCCCCCGCCGCATGGAACCCGCCTCCCCGCGCCGACTGGAGAACCGCCCATGCGCCCCCGTCCCAGCCCCCGCACCTTCGCGTACGGTCCGCTCCTCGCCCTGTTGCTGCTGGTCGCGGGCCTGCTGCTGCCGGCCGCGACGGCGACGGCCGCGGACAACGGCGCCTGGGGAGTGTTCCCGACGCCTCCGGCAGGCGCCCCGATGACCGACCGCGGCTACTTCTTCCACCAGGGCGCCGCCGGGACCACGGTCAGCGACAGCGTGACGATCCTGAACTCCTCCGGCAAAGAGCTGACCTTCCAGGTCTTCGCCACCGACGCGGTGAACACCCCGGCGGGCGGCGCCTTCGCGCTGCTGCCGGTGGACCAGAAGCCCAAGGACGTGGGCGCGTGGATCGCGCTGCCGCCCGAGGCCGCGACCACGGTGACCGTGCCGCCCAAGGGCCGCAAGGACATTCCGTTCACCGTGAAGGTCCCGCAGGACGCGACGCCCGGCGACCACGTCGGCGGGATCGTCGCCCTCAACACCGCCGTGGAGGGCATCCGGCAGGAGGGCAAGGTCCAGGTCGGCGTGAAGCGGCAGGTCGGCTCCCGGCTGTACTTCCGGGTACCGGGGCCGGTGACACCGGGGTTGAGTGTGGAGGACGTGAAGGTCAGCCGGTCCGCGCCGCTGCTGCCGTGGGTCGGGCAGGCCCGCGCCACGGTCTCGTACACGCTGGTCAACCGGGGCAACGTGGTCGTCGAGCCCAAGGTGGCGGTGTCCGCCGAGGGGCTGTTCGGCCGCACGGTGCTGGACCGGCCGGCCCGCGAGCTGAAGCTGGTCCTGCTGCCCGGCCGGCGGATCGTGCTGACCGAACCGTGGGCGGACGCACCGCAGTCGGACTGGGTCACCGTACGGGTCTCGGCCGGCGCGACGGCCCATCCGGACCTGGCCTCGGCCTCCGAGGCGGAGTTCGTCGCCGTGCCCTGGCCCGCCGTCGGCATCCTGCTGGTGCTGGTGGGCGCCGCCCTCACCGCGGTGGTCCTGCGGCGCCGCAGCGGACTTGGCCGGAATCCGCTGACCGGCGAGGGTGTCCCCGGGTGACGTCGTCCGTCTGTTCCGGACGGAGCTCGCCCCCCGCGTGAGGGTTGCGGGGGGGCGAGCCGGTCCTGAGGTCCTACGGGCGTCGAACGCGGGCCCCGGCGGGCCCGCCCGGGGTCAGTGGTTGCGCGGGAAGCCCAGGTCCACGCCGGCCGGGGCCTCGGACGGATCGGGCCAGCGGGTCGTGACGACCTTGCCACGGGTGTAGAAGTGGATGCCGTCGTTCCCGTAGATGTGGTGGTCACCGAAGAGCGAGTCCTTCCAGCCACCGAAGGAGTGGTAGCCCACCGGCACCGGGATCGGCACGTTGACGCCGACCATGCCGGCCTCGATCTCCAGCTGGAAGCGGCGGGCGGCGCCGCCGTCGCGGGTGAAGATCGCCGTGCCGTTGCCGAACGGCGAGGCGTTGATGAGCGCCACGCCCTCCTCGTAGGTCTCGGCGCGCAGCACGCACAGCACGGGCCCGAAGATCTCGTCGCGGTAGGCGTCGGAGTCGGTCTTGACGTTGTCCAGCAGCGAGAGGCCGATCCAGTGGCCCTTCTCGAAGCCGCCGACCGTGTAACCCGTACCGTCCAGGACCACGTCCGCGCCCTGGTCGGCCGCGCCCTTCACGTACGAGGCGACCTTGTCGCGGTGGGCGGCCGTGATCAGCGGGCCCATGTCGGAGGTCGGGTCGTTGCCCGGGCCGATCTTGATCTTCTCGGCGCGCTCGCGGATCTTCTCGACCAGCTCGTCGCCGATGGAGCCGACCGCGACGACCGCCGAGATCGCCATGCAGCGCTCGCCGGCCGAGCCGTAGGCGGCCGAGACCGCCGCGTCGGCGGCCGCGTCCAGGTCGGCGTCCGGCAGCACCAGCATGTGGTTCTTGGCGCCGCCCAGCGCCTGGACCCGCTTGCCGTTGGCGGAGGCGGTGGTGTGGATGTGGCGGGCGATCGGCGTCGAGCCGACGAAGGAGACGGCCGCGATGCCCGGGTGGGCGAGCAGCGCGTCGACCGCGGCCTTGTCACCGTGGACGACGTTGAGGACACCGTCCGGCAGGCCGGCCTCGGACGCCAGCTCGGCCAGCTTGTTGGCGGCCGACGGGTCCTTCTCGCTCGGCTTGAGGATGAAGGTGTTTCCGCAGGCCACGGCCAGCGGGAACATCCACATCGGCACCATCGCCGGGAAGTTGAACGGGGTGATGCCCGCGACCACGCCGAGCGGCTGACGGATGGCGGCGACGTCGACCTGGTTCGAGACGGAGGTCGACAGCTCGCCCTTGAGCTGCGTGGTGATCCCGCAGGCCAGCTCGACGATCTCCAGGCCGCGCGCGACCTCGCCCAGCGCGTCCGAGTGGACCTTGCCGTGCTCGGCGGTGATCAGCTCGGCGATGGCGTCGCGGTTGGCGTCCAGCAGGGCGCGGTAGGCGAACAGCACCTTGGTGCGGGCGGCCAGCGAGGACTGGCCCCAGGTCCGGAACGCCTCCTGCGCAACCCGTACGGCCGCGTCGACCTCGTCGGCCGACGCAAGGGCGACCTGCGTGGTGACCTCGCCGGTGGCCGGGTCGGTGACCGGGCCATAGTTGCCCGACGCGCCCTCGACGGTCTTGCCACCGATCCAGTGGTTGACGGTCTTCATTGCCTTTGCTCCTTCACAGATGGCGACGTCGCTGCGCGGCTTGCCGGTCGTACTCTTCGCGGGCCGCGTTCGCCGACGCACGGGTCGCGGTCTCGGCCACAGGAACATCCCACCACGCCTGCGCCGGGGGCGGGCCCGACACAGTGTCGGGTGTTCGGGTCTGTGCGTAGACACATGTGGGGCGGTCCGCCTCACGCGCTTCGGCGAGGGCTTTCCGCAGGTCACCGATGGTGCGGGTGCGGATCACGGCCATCCCGAGGGAGGCGGCGTTGGCCGCGAGGTCCACCGGCAGGGGCGCTCCGGTGTACGAACCGTCGTCCGCGCGGAAGCGGTACGCGGTCCCGAAGCCCTCCCCGCCCACGGCCCCGGAAAGACCGCCGATGGAGGCGTAGCCGTGGTTGTCGAGGATCACCACCTTGATCGGGACGCCCTCCTGGACGGCCGTGACGATCTCGGTCGGGTTCATCAGGTACGTCCCGTCGCCGACCAGCGCCCACACCGGGCGGCCGGGGGCGGCGAGCGCGATGCCGATCGCCGCCGGGATCTCGTATCCCATGCAGGAGTAGCCGTACTCCACGTGGTACTGGTCGGCCGAGCGGGCCCGCCACAGCTTGTGCAGGTCGCCGGGAAGGGAGCCGGCGGCGTTGATCAGGATGTCGTCGGCGCCGACCAGCTCGTCGAGCAGCCCGAGCACCTGGGCCTGCGTCGGGGCGGCGTCCTCGTCGGGGGCCGCCCAGGCCTGGTCGACCAGGCGCTCCCAGCTCCGTTTCTTCTCTTTGTACGTCGTCTCGTACGCGGGGTCCACGCGGTACCCGGAAGCCGCGTCCCGGAGGTCTTCCAGGCCCACCCGCGCATCGCAGACCAGCGGCCGGGCGGCGAGCTTGTGGGCGTCGTACGGGTCGAGGTTGAGACCGAGGAACCGGACGGCGGGATTCTGGAACAGGGTCGCCGAGGCGGTGGTGAAGTCCGTCAGCCGGGTCCCGGCGGCGATGACCAGGTCGGCGCCGCGGGCCAGCTCGTCGGCGGCGGCCGTCCCAGTGTGCCCGATGCCGCCGACATCGGCGGGGTGGTCGTGCGGGAGCACCCCCTTGCCCGCCTGTGTGGAGGCGACCGGGATCCCGGTGGCCTCGGCGAATTCCGCCAGTGCGGCCTGGGCCGCGCTGTGCCGGATCCCGCCGCCGGCGATGATCAGCGGGCGCGCGGAGCTCCGTACGGCCGTGGCGGCCGCGGCGAGCTCGTCCCGGTCGGGCCGGGGCCGGCGCACGCCCCACACGCGCTCGGCGAAGAACTCGGGCGGCCAGTCGTACGCCTCGGCCTGGACGTCCTGAGGCAGCGCCAGGGTCACCGCGCCGGTCTGCACGGGGTCGGTGAGCACCCGCACGGCCTGGAGGGCGGCCGGGATCAGGGCCTCGGGGCGGGTGATCCGGTCGAAGTGGCGGGAGACGGGCCGCAGGGTGTCGTTGACGGAGAGGTCGCCCGCGTACGGCAGTTCCAGCTGTTGCAGCACGGGATCGGCGGGCCGGGTGGCGAAGGTGTCGCCGGGCAGGAGGAGCACGGGGATCCGGTTGATGGTGGCGAGGGCGGCCCCCGTGACGAGGTTGGTGGCGCCGGGGCCGATCGACGTGGTGACGGCGTGGGCCGAGAGCCGCCCGCGCTGGCGGGCGTACCCGACGGCGGCGTGGACCATGGCCTGCTCGTTGCGCCCCTGGAGGAACGGCATCTCGCGCGGGCCGCTCTCCAGGAGGGCCTGCCCGATGCCGGCGACGTTCCCGTGCCCGAAGATCCCCCAGGTGGCGGCGATCAGCCGGTGGCGGCGGCCGTCGCGTTCGGTGTACTGGCGGGCCAGGAAGCGGACGAGGGCCTGCGCGACGGTGAGCCTCATCGGGTCTCGTCCTCCGCTCGGTGGAAGGGCAGCCGGGGGTCGACGTCCTGGCCGGGCCAGGTGTCCCGGATCCAGGCGTGGTCGGGGTGGTCCCGGATCAGCCACTCCCGGGGCGGGCCCGGGGGTCCGGCCATGACGTTGAGGTAGTACATGTCGTGCCCGGGCGCGGCGATGGACGGCCCGTGCCAGCCGTCCGGGATGAGCACCGCGTCCCCGGTCCTCACCTCGGTGAGGATGTCGGTCTTCCCGGCGGGGGAAGGGGTGACACGCTGGTAGCCGAGGCCGGGGATGTCCCCGTGCGGGGCGATCTCGAAGTAGTAGATCTCTTCGAGGCGGGACTCCCGGCCGGGGTCGAACTCGTCGTGCTTGTGGGGCGGGTACGAGGACCAGTTCCCCCCTGGGGTGAGTACCTCGACGGCAATGAGGCGGTCGCAGTCGAAGGCGCCCGCGGCGGCGAAGTTGCTGACCTGGCGGGAGCAGTGGCCCGCGCCGCGCAGCTCGACGGGGACGTCCCGGGCCGGCCCGTACCGGGCCGGGAGGACCGCTTCGCACCGTGCCCCGATGAGCGCGAACCGCCCCCCTGCGGCGGAGCCGATCTCGGCTTCCGCGTCCCGGGGAAGGTAGGCGAAGTCGCTGACCCCGCCGAACACGTCGGTGCGTCCGTGCAGTTCGAACACCGTGGGGGCACGGCGGCCCGGACCCGCCTGCGTCCGGGGCTCCGCGCAGCGGACCGTGCACCCCCCGGCCAGCGGAAGGACGATCCACTCGTGGTCCGCGCACGGGTGCGCGTACGCCTCTCCCGGGGCGAGCTGCAGCACCCGCAGCGCGGTGAACTCCATCTCGTGCGATGCGGTCAGGGTCACGGCTCCAGCACCTCTTCCACTTCCTTGGCGTACGGCATAGCCGATGAACACGCGAGGCGCGAGGCGACGATCGCCCCGGCCGCGTTCGCGTACCGCAGCACCCGCTCCAGCTCCCAGCCCGCCAGCAGGCCGTGGCACAGCGCGCCGCCGAACGCGTCCCCGGCTCCCAGTCCGTTCACCACCTCCACCGGTACCGGCGCGGCTTCCGCCACCGTTCCGTCCCGCCTCATCGCCAGTACCCCGTCCGGCCCCCGTTTCACCACGGCCAGCTCCACCCCGGCCGCCAGCAGCGCCCGCGCGGCGGCCCACGGTTCGCACTCGCCGGTCGCGATCGCGCACTCCTGCACGTTGCCGACCGCCACCGTGGCGAGGCCCAGCGCCCGCGCGTACGCGTCCCCCGGCTCCTCCTCCCACAGCATCGGCCTCCAGTCGAGGTCGAACACCGTGATCCCGGACTTGGCGCGGGCCTCCAGCGCGGCCAGGGTCGCGGACCGGCTCGGCTGCGCGCTCAGGCCCGTCCCCGTCATCCAGAACACCCGCGCGGCCCGCACGGCCGCCAGGTCCAGCTCCCCGGGCTCGATCTCCAGGTCGGGCGCCTTCGGCAGCCGGTAGAAGTAGAGGGGGAAGTCGTCCGGCGGGAAGATCTCGCAGAACGTCAGCGGGGTCGGGTACCGCGCCACCTCCCCCACCCACCGGTCGTCCACGCCGAACCCCCGCAGCTCGGCCCGCAGATAGGCTCCGAAGGGATCCGCCCCGGTCCGGGTGATCACCGCCACCCGCCGGCCCAACCGGGCCGCCGCGACGGCGACGTTGGTGGGCGAACCGCCCAGGAACTTGCCGAAGGTGTCCGCCTCCGCCAGCGCTACACCCGTTCTCAGCGGGTAGAGATCCACCCCGATCCGCCCCATCGTGATCAGGTCGAACGCGACATCGTCCGCGGTGGTCACAGGCAGTCCTCCCACTCGTCTCGCACCCTAAGGTGGCCGTCATGACGTCCTCCCCGCCCGCGTTGACCCGTATCCGCATCGGTTCGGCTCCGGATTCCTGGGGTGTCTGGTTCCCCGACGATCCGCTCCAGACCCCGTGGGAGCGATTCCTGGACGAGGTCGCGGACGCCGGGTACGAGTGGATCGAGCTCGGCCCGTACGGCTACCTCCCCACCGACCCCGCCCGCCTCGCCGAGGAGACCGCCGCACGGGGCCTGCGCGTCAGCGCCGGCACCGTCTTCACCGGACTCCATCACGGGCCCGCCGTCTGGGCGGACACCTGGGAGCACGTGTCGCGGATCGCGGCGCTCACGCAGGCCATGGGCGCCGGCCATCTCGTCGTCATTCCCTCGTTCTGGCGCGACGACAAGACCGGCGAGGTGCTGGAGGACCGCACGCTCACCCCCGAGGGATGGCGTGAACTGACCACGCAGACCGAGCGCCTGGGCCGCGAGGTCCTGGACCGGTACGGGCTGCGGATCGTCGTCCACCCGCATGCGGACACGCACATCGACACCCCGGAGAACGTGGCCCGCTTCCTGGACGCGACCGACCCGGACCTGGTCTCGCTGTGCCTGGACACCGGGCACTACGCCTACTGCGGCGGCGACAGCGTCCAGGCCGTCGAGACCTTCGCCGAGCGGATCGGCTACCTCCACCTCAAGCAGGTCGACCCGCGGATCCTCGCCGAAGTCGCCGCGGAGCAGCTGCCGTTCGGGCCGGCCGTGGCCCGCGGGGTGATGTGCGAGCCGCCGGCGGGGGTGCCGGCGCTGGAGCCGGTGCTCGCGGCCGCCGAGCGGCTCGGCGTGGACCTCTTCGCGATCGTGGAGCAGGACATGTACCCGTGTCCGCCCGACCGGCCGCTGCCCATCGCCCGCCGCACCCGCACCTACCTGCGCTCCTGCGGCGCCCGCTGACTCCCCGGAGGTAACACGACATGAGCACGCTGGGCATCGCCGTCATCGGAACGGGGAAGATGGGCTCCGACCACGTCCAACGGATCGGGCGGACGGTCGGCGGGGCGCGGGTGGTGGCCGTGGCCGACCCGGACGGGGACCGGGTGAAGGCGGTCGCGGCGGGGCTGGACGGCGCGGGCGCGTACACGGATCCGGCCGCCGCGATGGCCGCACCCGGAGTGCAGGCCGTACTGATCGCCTCCCCGGGCCCCGCCCACGAGGAGGCGATCCTGCACGCCCTCGGCCGGGGGTTGCCGGTGCTGTGCGAGAAGCCGCTGACCCCGGACCCGGCGGGGGCGCTGCGGGTGATGGAGGCGGAACAGCGGCTGGGCCGACGGCTGGTGCAGGTGGGGTTCATGCGGCGGTTCGACGCCGAGTACGAGCGGCTCAAAGAGCTGCTGGACGCGGGCGGGATCGGCCGGCCGCTGTTCCTGCACTGCCGGCACCGCAACGCGTCCTCGCCCTCGTTCTTCACCAGCGACATGCTGATCAGCGACTCCGTCGTGCACGAGGTCGACGCGGCGCGCTGGCTGCTGGGGCAGGAGATCACGGCCGTGTCCGTACTGTCCCCGACGCCCACCTCGGCGGCCCCCGAGGGGCTGCGCGATCCCCGGCTGGTCCTGCTGGAGACCTCGGGCGGAGCAATCGTCGACGTGGAGATCTTCGTCAACTGCGGATACGGCTACGAGGTGCGGTGCGAGGCGGTGGGCGAGTCGGGGAGCGCCCAGATCGGCGAGGGGCAGGCCATGGTCGTCCGGTCCGCGGGCCGGACGACCGGCGAGATCGCCCAGGACTTCACCGTGCGCTTCGCCGATGCCTACGACCGCCAGTTGCGGCGCTGGGTGGCCGCGGCCGCGCAGGGCCGGGTGGCCGGGCCCGACGCCTGGGACGGCTACGCGGCGGCCGCCGTCTCCGCGGCGGGACTCGCCGCCGCCCGCAGTGGCGTACGGACCCCGGTGGAGCTGGCGGAACGGCCCGCCCTGTACCGCTGAGCCGCCCTCCGCCCCCTGCCCCCGGGCCTGTCCGGGGGCACCCCTTGCGCCACATCTGTCACAGGTGTCGCCCTTGTGTCACGCATGTCCGCATTACATGACTTCTCGGTTACAGACGGTCAACAATCCCTCCCCCGCCTTCACCCTCCGTCGTTCTCCGGGAACAAACCGAGCGATCGTCTGTGTCCACGCGGCGGCTCCCCCGACGGCCTCCCGGCCGGCCCGCGCCGTGGACAAGGAGGTGTCGTCGATGAGCGACCGACAGCTGTGGTCGTACAAGGAGATCGCCGCCCACATCCGGGTCCAGCCGGACACGGTGCGCTCGTACCGCAAGCATGGACTGCTCCCCGCTCCCGACCACTCGGAAGGCGGCAAGCCCTACTGGTACGCCGACACGATCCGCGTCTGGGTGACCCGCCGCCCCGGCAACCGGGGCCGCCGCGAGGACTGACCCCCGCGATCGCGGCCCCGGCTGCGGACGGGACCGCCGGGGCCCCGTCCGCAGGGGCTGACGCTGCCGCCCCGCCTACCGGCTGCCCGCCGGTATCCGGTCCGGCTCGGGCGCCTCTCCCGGCGCCTGCGCGACCGCTGCCGGCGCGGACTCCCCCTCGCTGAGCCCGAACCGCTCGTGCAGTCGCCGCAGCGGGCCCGGGGCCCACCAGGTGGCCTTCCCCGTCAGCTTCATGACCGCCGGCACCAGCAGGCTCCGTACGACCAGCGCGTCCATCAGCACGGCCAGTGCGATCCCGAGCCCCAGCATCTTGGTGTTGGTCACCCGCGAGCTGCCGATGGCCACCATCACCACCGCCAGGATCACGGCCGCCGCGGTGATCAGCCCGCCCGTGCGGACCAGTCCGGTGCGCACCGCCCCCTCGTGGTCCCCGGTCCGCTCGTACTCCTCCTTGATGCGGGATATGAGGAACACCCCGTAGTCCATGGAGAGCCCGAAGGCGATGCAGAACATCAGGACGGGCAGGTTGGTCTCGATGTCCCCGGTGGAGGTGAAGGAGAGCAGCCCGGAGAGGTGGCCGTCCTGGAAGACCCATACCACCGCCCCGAACATCGCCGTCAGGCTCAGCGCGTTGAGCAGGACCGCCTGGACGGGTATCAGCACGCTCCCGGTGAGCAGGAAGACCAGCAGCAGCGTGGCCAGGACCACCAGGATCAGAGCGGCCGGCAGTTTCTCGGCTATCGCCTTCTGGGAGTCGACGAGGACCGCCGCCTGTCCGGTCACCGAGGTGTCGAAGGGGGCTTGCACCTTGCGCACCTCCGCGACGAGGTCCTTGGCCTGCTGTCCCGCAGCCTCGCCGTCGGTGGCCACCGAGAAGTACGCGTACCCCGGCCGGGTCCCGGAGCTCACCGGCCCGTCCACCCGCACCCCGGGCAGCGCGGCAAGCCTGTCCCGGTACGCCGCGAGGTCGGCGGGGCCCGCCGCGCCCTCGGCCAGCACGGTCAGCCCGGCGCCGGGGCTGCCCGGGAAGCCGTCGCGGATCTGCTGCTGGACCAGGTGGGAGGAGGCGGTCTCCGGCAGCTGCCGGTCGTCCACCGTGCCGAACTTCACCCCGAGGAAGGGCACTCCGAGGAGCAGCAGCCCGGCCGTGGTGGCGATGGCGAACACCGGGGCCCGGAGCATCACCAGTCCGGTCGCCCTCGCCCAGCCCCGGCCGGCCTCGGGGGCCGCGCCCGGGGCCCCGGAGCCGGCTCCGGGCCGACTGCGCCGCCACAGCCGCCGCATGTCGAGGGAGTTGGCCCGCTCCCCGAGGAGCACCAGCGCCGCCGGCAGCAGGACCAGGGCGGCAGCCGCCGCGAGCAGGACCACCGCGACCCCGGCGTAGGCGAAGGAGCGCAGGAAGTACATCGGGAAGAACAGCATCGCGGAGAGCGAGACGGCCACGGTCATCGCCGAGAACAGCACCGTGCGCCCGGCGGTGCGCAGGGTGGCCCCCACGGCCGCCGCCGGATCCCGCCCGGCGGCGAGCTCCTCGCGGAACCTCCGCACGATGAACAGGGCGTAGTCGATGGCGAGTCCGAGGCCGAGCGCGGTGGTCAGGTTCTGCGCGAAGACGGAGACGTCGGTGAACTCGGTCAGGCCGCGCAGCACGGCATTGGTGCCGAGGATGGCGACGATGCCCACGCCCAGCGGCAGCAGCGCGGCGACGGCGCTGCCGAAGACGATGACGAGCAGGACGAGGGTCACCGGCAGGGCGATCGCCTCGGCGAGCAGCAGGTCCTCCTGGATGGTGGTGGTCACCTCCCGCTGGACGGCGACCGGCCCTCCGAGGGAGACGCCGACCGGCCCGTGCTCGCCCCGGTAGCGCGGGGCGATCCGCTCCAGCACCGCGGCGCGGGTCTTCTCGTCGCCGAGCACCCGGGCCGCGATCAGGGCCTGTCGGCCGTCCTCGGAGCGCAGCGCGGGCAGGTGCGTGCGCCAGTACGAGCCGACCCCGGCCACCCCCTGCTCGGAGGCGAGTTGCGCGGTCAGCCGCTCGGCCTCGGCGGCGACGGCCGGGGCGTCGACCCCGCCCGCTCCCGATCCCGCCGCCGACCCGGCGTCCACCAGCAGGAGCAGGTTGGGCTGGGAGCCCGGGAACTCGCGCTCCAGGACCTTGGCGGCGTAGGTGGACCGGGCGTCCGGGTCCTCCCAGCCACCGCTGCCCATCCGGTCGGCGACGCCGCCGCCCGCGAGGACGGCCAGTGCCGTGACCACGAGGGCGAGCAGCAGCGAGAGCCGCGGCCGGGCGGTGACGATCCGGGTCCACCGTCCGCCCTCCCCTGACGACGGCGGTTTTTTGACTTCGGACATGACTCGGTGTCCCCTTCACCGTGATTGCCAGGCCAACTAGACTGGCAAACACGAGCAGTCGCTCGCGTTTTCCAAGAATGCGAGCGCCTTCTCGCGTTTGTCAATCGCCCACAGGAAGCAAAGGGACGGGCATGCCGGAGAGGCCCCAGGACGAAACCGCCGAAAAGCCCCCGAAGGCTGCAAAGAAGGCCGCCGCACCTCGGCGCCAGGCTCGCGGCGAGCGCCGGATCGCCCAGCTCCTGGCGGCCGCTGCGAGCGTGTTCTGCCGTACCGGGTACGCCGCGGCCAGCACCAACGCCATCGCCCGCGAGGCCGAGGTCTCGCCGGGCACGCTCTACCAGTTCTTCCCGAACAAGGAAGCCATCGCCATCGAACTGGGCGGCCAGTTGCTCCGGCGCGCCCACGAGATGCACGGCCAGGTCTTCCTTCCCGAGAACCTGGACAAGCCCCTGCCCGAGCTGCTCGACGCCACACTGGACCCGGTCATCGCCTTCAACTGCGAGAACCCGGCCTTCTGGGCCCTCATGCACGGCTCAGGCATCCCCGGCATCACCCAGGAGCACGAGGAGTTGCACGCGGGACTGCTGGCCCGGGTCGAGGGGGTCCTGCGGAGCTTCTGCCCGGACAGCGCACCCGACGAGATCACCCACGTCTCCAACATGATCCTGGGCATCTTCAAGGCCTCGCTCGACCTGATCCTGGCGAGCGAGGGCGCCGAGCGGGCCGCGTACATCGCCGAGCTGAAGACCGTCCTGCTGCGCTACCTGGATCCGGTGATCACCGCGCCCCACCACCACTGACCCCCGCAGGGCGGCCACCCGCGGCGCATCCGGAACCGGCCGGAAGTGGCGGCGAACCCTCGCTTTGATACCCCCTAGGGGTATAGTCTCCAAGAGTCGGGGGGACGGCGGAGTGACACCGCCGCCCCCGGCGACCGGACACGCCCCTGAAGAGGAGAACGACATGACCGCCGAGACGGACACCCAGACCACCACCGTCTACCGGGTGACCGGCATGACCTGCGGCCACTGCGAGGGCGCGGTGACCGCCGAGATCTCCGCCCTGCCGGGCGTCGGCTCGGTCAAGGCCGTCGCCGCGACCGGCGAGGTCACCGTGGTCTCCGCCGCCCCGCTCGCCGACGAGGACGTCCGCGCCGCCGTGGACGAGGCCGGGTACGAGTTCGCCGGGCAGGCCTGAGCACCTCCCGATCGCCGCCACGCGCACGACCCGCAGCACTTCGCAGTACTTCGCTGTACCCCGCCGGGCCGTACCGGCCAGCTCATACTGGTTCCGTACGGCCCGGCCCTCCCCCTGGAGCCGGACATGAGCAGCAGCACCGTGCACGACGGGCCCATAGCGGCGGCCGACGCCGCCGAGGTCGAGCTGAGCATCGGCGGGATGACCTGTGCCTCCTGCGCCGCCCGCATCGAGAAGAAGCTGAACCGGATGGACGGGGTCACCGCCACGGTGAACTACGCCACCGAGAAGGCCCGCATCTCGTACGGCGGCGCGGTCCAGGTCGCCGACCTCATCGCGACGGTCGTCAAGACCGGGTACACCGCCGAGGAGCCCCCTCCGCCGGAACCGGAGCCGGAACCACAGGCCGGGCCGGCCGGGGCCGTGCGCGACCCCGAACTGGCCGCGCTGCGCCAGCGGCTGCTGGTCTCCGCCCTGCTGTCCCTCCCCGTCGTCCTGCTCGCGATGGTCCCGGCCCTCCAGTTCGACAACTGGCAGTGGCTCTCGCTGACCCTGGCCGCCCCCGTGGTCGTCTGGGGCGCCCTCCCCTTCCACAATGCCGCCTGGACCAATGCCCGGCACGGCGCCGCCACCATGGACACCCTGGTCTCGGTCGGCACGCTCGCCGCCTTCACCTGGTCGCTGTGGGCCCTGTTCTTCGGCCACGCCGGGATGCCGGGCATGCGGCACGGCTTCGACTTCGCCCCCGGAGCGGTGGCGACCGATGTCACCGCCCGTACGGACGGCTCCTCCTCGATCTACCTGGAGGTCGCCGCCGGCGTCGTCAGCTTCATCCTGCTCGGCCGCTATCTGGAGGCCCGCTCCAAGCGGAAGGCGGGCGCCGCCCTCAAAGCCCTGCTGGAGCTGGGCGCCAAGGAGGTCGCCGTGCTGCGCGGCGGCAGCGAGGTGCGCATCCCGGTGGCACAGCTCGCGGCCGGCGACCGGTTCGTCGTACGCCCGGGCGAGAAGATCGCCACCGACGGCACGGTCGTCGAAGGCGGCTCCGCCGTGGACGCCTCGATGCTGACCGGCGAGTCCGTCCCGGTCGAGGTCGGCGTGGGCGACTCCGTCACCGGGGCCACGGTCAACACCTCCGGCCGCCTCGTCGTCGAGGCCACCCGGATCGGCGCCGACACCCAGCTCGCCCGGATGGCCAGGCTCGTCGAGGAGGCGCAGAACGGCAAGGCCGAGGTGCAGCGCCTCGCCGACCGGATCTCCGGGGTCTTCGTGCCGGTCGTGCTGGTGCTGGCGCTCGGCACCTGGGTCACGTGGCTGCTGATCACCGACAACCCCACCGCCGCCTTCACCGCCGCCGTGGCCGTCCTGATCATCGCCTGCCCCTGCGCCCTGGGCCTGGCCACACCGACCGCGCTGATGGTCGGCACCGGGCGGGGCGCGCAGCTCGGCATCCTGATCAAGGGCCCCGAGGTGCTGGAGTCCACCCGCCGCGTCGACACGGTCGTGCTCGACAAGACGGGTACGGTCACCACCGGCCGGATGACCCTGTCCGGCGTGCACACCGCCGCCGGCACCGACGAGCACGAGCTGCTCCGCCTCGCGGGCTCGCTGGAGCACGCCTCCGAGCACCCGATCGCCCGGGCCATCGCCACCGGGGCGGCCGAGAGGGCCGGCTCCCTGCCCGCCCCCGAGTCCTTCGAGAACCTCGCGGGGCTCGGTGTCCAGGGCGTGGTGGCCGGACATGCCGTCCTGGTGGGCCGCGAGCAGCTGCTGGCCGACTGGTCGATCGACCTGCCCGCCGGCCTCGCCGAGGCCAAGGCGGCCGCCGAGGCGGCGGGCAGCACCGCCGTCCTGGTGGCCTGGGACGGGGCGGCCCGGGGGGTCCTGACCGTGGCCGACGCGGTCAAGGAGACCAGCGCCGAGGCGGTGTCCCGGCTGCGGGCGCTGGGCCTGACCCCGGTACTGCTGACCGGGGACAACAGGGCCGTGGCCGAGACGGTGGCCCGCGAGGTGGGCATCGAGGAGGTGATCGCCGAGGTGCTCCCGCAGGACAAGGTGGACGTCGTACGCCGGCTCCAGGCACAGGGCCGTACGGTCGCCATGGTGGGCGACGGGGTCAACGACGCGGCCGCGCTCGCCCAGGCGGACCTGGGCCTGGCGATGGGCACCGGAACCGACGCCGCGATCGAGGCGGGTGACCTGACCCTCGTACGGGGGGACCTGCGGGTGGCGGCGGACGCAATCCGGCTCTCCCGCCGGACGCTGGGCACCATCAAGGGCAACCTGTTCTGGGCCTTCGGCTACAACGTGGCGGCCCTGCCACTGGCGGCCGCCGGCCTGCTCAACCCTATGATTGCGGGGGCGGCGATGGCGTTCTCCTCCGTTTTCGTGGTGAGTAACAGCCTTCGGTTGCGATCTTTCCGCTAGTGTCTGTTCTCCCCACTCTGCGCACACTTCCTTCACAGGAGACGCAGATCACAGTGATGGCAACGTAACCATCCGGCACTGCAGTGGGTCTAATGGGGCGATGCCAGGAACGTCTTGGGGGACGTTCACGGGGGTCTTGGGGGACATCCGGGGCATCAGCCGGCCGGGACACGTGCTCAACGGGGTGCTTTGAGCGGCCCTCCCGACCCGTACGGGTCCCGGCAGACACCCCCTGGGGCGCACCGCGCGTGCGCTCCTCGCCGACACCCCGGCGCGGGTCCCGTGGGGGGAATCCGTTCCGGGGACAGGAAAGCGCCCCGACCGTCGACCCGTGGGGGGATCGACGGCGGGGCGCTTTTCGCTTGCCTGGGGGCCTCTTCGCCCGGCCGGAGGCCGCGGCCCGGCCCCGGGTCGGCGGGGCTCCGGTCAGCAGCCCCGGGTCAGCGGGGCTCCGGTCAGCGGGCTCGGGTCAGCGGGCCTCGACCGGGACGAAGTCGCGCAGGACCTCGCCGGTGTAGATCTGGCGCGGGCGGCCGATGCGGGAACCCGGCTCCTTGATCATCTCGTGCCACTGGGCGATCCAGCCGGGAAGGCGGCCGAGCGCGAAGAGCACGGTGAACATCTCGGTCGGGAAGCCCATGGCCCGGTAGATCAGACCGGTGTAGAAGTCCACGTTCGGGTAGAGGTTGCGCTCGACGAAGTACTCGTCGGCCAGCGCGTGCTCTTCCAGCTTGAGCGCGATGTCGAGCAGCTCGTCGCTCTTGCCGAGCGCCGAGAGGACGTCGTGCGCCGCCGCCTTGATGATCTTCGCCCGGGGGTCGAAGCTCTTGTAGACGCGGTGCCCGAAGCCCATGAGGCGGACACCGTCTTCCTTGTTCTTCACCTTGCGGATGAAGGCGTCGACGTCGCCGCCGTCGTTCTTGATGCCTTCGAGCATCTCCAGGACGGACTGGTTGGCGCCACCGTGCAGCGGACCCCACAGGGCCGAGATGCCGGCGGAGATCGAGGCGAACATGTTCGCCTGCGAGGAGCCGACCAGGCGCACGGTGGAGGTCGAGCAGTTCTGCTCGTGGTCCGCGTGCAGGATCAGCAGCTTGTCGAGCGCCGAGACCACGACCGGGTCCAGGTCGTACTCCTGGGCCGGCACGGAGAAGGTCATGCGCAGGAAGTTCTCGACGTAGCCGAGGTCGTTGCGCGGGTAGACGACCGGGTGGCCGACCGACTTCTTGTACGCGTACGCCGCGATCGTCGGGAGCTTGGCCAGGAGTCGGATCGTCGAGAGGTGGCGCTGCTTCTCGTCGAAGGGGTTGTGGCTGTCCTGGTAGAACGTCGACAGCGCGCTGACCACGGAGGACAGCATCGCCATCGGGTGCGCGTCGCGCGGGAAGCCGTCGTAGAAGCGCTTGACGTCCTCGTGCAGCAGCGTGTGCTGGGTGATCTCGTTGCGGAACGACGCGAGCTGGTCGACGGTCGGCAGCTCACCGTTGATCAGCAGGTATGCGACCTCGATGAAGGTCGAACGCTCGGCCAGCTGCTCGATCGGGTAACCGCGGTAGCGCAGGATGCCCTGCTCACCGTCGAGGTAGGTGATCGCGGACTTGTAGGCGGCGGTGTTGCCGTAGCCGCTGTCCAAGGTGACGAGCCCGGTCTGGGCCCTCAGCTTCGAGATGTCGAAGCCCTGGTCACCGACGGTGCTGTCGACCACCGGGTAGGTGTATTCACCGTCCGCGTACCGGAGTACTACAGAGTTGTCGCTCACGTCATCCCTCACCGACGTAGTGCCTCTTCTTCGAGGTGCCCTGACTGCCTCTACCATCCCCCATTTGGCGCAGAAGAGTGCACTCGGGGTCGGCCTTTGGTCTTTCTGACGGCACTGAGTGCCGCCAACCTGCTCATCCTGCCCCCTCTGCGCCGGTGCGGGAACCCCAAATGATCGATCATCTAGGTGATGTTTCCCACCGGTATGCGTCCCGACAGCCTGGGCGCGACCGCCGTGTACCTCCTGCCTGCGGAAACGGTACGCACAGCCTGGCCGAGGGCCTTGCGGGACCCGACCAGCACGACGAGTTTCTTCGCCCGGGTCACCGCCGTGTAGAGCAAATTGCGCTGGAGCATCATCCAAGCGCCGGTGGTGACGGGGATCACCACGGCCGGATATTCGCTTCCCTGCGAACGGTGGATGGTGACGGCGTAGGCGTGCGCCAGCTCGTCCAGCTCGGTGAACTCGTACCCGACCTCCTCGTCCTCCTCGGTCCGCACCGTCAGTCGCTGTTCGTCCACGTCGAGGGCGGTGACCACGCCGACCGTGCCGTTGAAGACGCCATTGGCGCCCTTCTCGTAGTTGTTCCGGATCTGGGTGACCTTGTCGCCGACCCGGAAGACCCGGCCGCCGAACCGCTTCTCAGGCAGGTTCGGCCGGGCCGGCGTGATGGCCTGCTGGAGCAGGCCGTTGAGGTTCCCGGCGCCGGCCGGACCGCGGTGCATGGGTGCGAGCACCTGGATGTCGCGGCGCGGGTCCAGCCCGAACCTCGCCGGAATCCTGCGTGCGGCCACATCCACCGCGAGCCGCCCGGCCTCCTCGGTGTCCTCCTCCGGGAACAGGAAGAAGTCCGGCAGCCCGTCGGTGAGCGGCGGCAGACCGGTGTTGATCCGGTGGGCGTTGGTGACCACGCCCGACTGCTGGGCCTGCCGGAAGATCCGGGTCAGCCGGACCGCGGGCACCGGGCCGCCCTCGGCCAGCAGGTCCCGCAGCACCTCCCCGGCGCCGACCGAGGGCAGCTGGTCCACGTCCCCGACCAGCAGCAGGTGTGCACCCGGTGCCACCGCCTTGACCAGCTTGTTCGCCAGCAGCAGGTCCAGCATGGAGGCTTCGTCGACGACCACCAGGTCCGCGTCCAGCGGGCGCTCCCGGTCGTACGCCGCGTCCCCGCCCGGCTTGAGCTCCAGCAGCCGGTGCACGGTGGAGGCCTCGGCCCCGGTGAGCTCCGCGAGCCGCTTCGCGGCCCGGCCGGTGGGGGCGGCGAGCACGACCTTGGCCTTCTTGGCCCGGGCCAGCTCCACGATCGAGCGGACGGTGAAGGACTTCCCGCAGCCCGGCCCGCCGGTGAGGACGGCCACCCGCCGGGTCAGCGCCAGCCTGACCGCGTCCCGCTGCTCGGGGGCCAGCTCGGCCCCGGTGCGCCCGGCAAGCCAGCCGAGGGCCTTGTCCCAGTCCACGTCCTGGAAGCCCGGCATCCGGTCGTCCTCGGCGTTCAGGAGCCGCCGTACCTGCCCCACCAGCGACAGTTCGGCCCGGTGGAAGGGCACCAGGTACACGGCGGTCAGCGGCGGCCCGCCCTCCGGATCGGGCACGGGCTCCCGTACGACGCCCTCCGGATCGGCGGCGAGCTCGGCCAGGCATTCGATGACCAGCCCGGTGTCCACCTGGAGCAGCTTGACCCCGTCGGCGATCAGCCGCTCCTCGGGCAGGAAGCAGTGCCCCTGGTCGGTGGACTGGGACAGGGCGTACTGGAGGCCGGCCTTGACCCGCTCGGGGCTGTCGTGCGGAATGCCGACGGCCTGCGCGATCCGGTCGGCGGTGAGGAACCCGATGCCCCACACGTCGGCGGCGAGCCGGTACGGCTGGTTCTTGACCACCGAGATGGAGGCGTCGGCGTACTTCTTGTAGATCCGGACCGCGATGGAGGTGGAGACGCCGACGCCCTGGAGGAAGACCATGACCTCCTTGATCGCCTTCTGTTCCTCCCAGGCGGCACCGATCAGCTTGGTCCGCTTGGGGCCGAGTCCGGGCACCTCGATCAGCCGCTTCGGCTCCTCCTCGATGACGTCGAGGGTGTCGGTGCCGAAGTGCTCCACGATCCGGTCGGCGATCTTCGGGCCGATGCCCTTGATCAGGCCGGAGCCGAGATAGCGCCGTATGCCCTGGATGGTCGCGGGGAGGACGGTGCGGTAGTTCTCCACCGTGAACTGCTTGCCGTACTGGGGGTGGGATCCCCAGCGGCCCTCCATGCGCAGCGATTCGCCGGGCTGGGCCCCGAGCAGGGAGCCGACGACCGTGAGCAGGTCCCCGCTTCCACGGCCGGTGTCCACCCGGGCGACCGTGTACCCGCTCTCCTCGTTGGCATAGGTGATGCGTTCGAGCACCCCCTCGACCACCACCGGTTGCACCGCTCCGTTGCTTGCCATGGCACGAAGCTACCGTCCGGCGCCGACAGCCCGTCAGGCCTGTGGACAACCCGGGGAACCCAGAAGGGGGTCCGGCCTCTCGGCCGGACCCCCTCACGGTTACCCCTCCCGTGCCGGACTTCCCGATCCCCCCAGATCCCTCCCCGGAAGCACCGACGCAACATACGACCCGCTGCTCCGCCCCGCGGTTGCACACGGAATCGGAACTTTGCATTTCCATTGCCTGCCCGCCCTCCGGCGCCGATCCGAAGTGCCGGTGAATCACCGCAGAAGCGGCGTTCCCGGCAGGGGTTCACCCTGGTCGCCGAGCGCCCGCACCGCTCGTACGGCGTCGCGCTCACGGGGCAGGACTGGCGGCTGCCGCTGCAGGAGGACTCCCCGCACTGACCGGCGTGTCGGCGCGGTCCACGCCCTGCACCGCCGTACGGGTGCCCGCACGGGCGGGGGCCAGCGAGGTCATGCCCACCCCGCCGACCAGCAGCAGCGCCGCCACCCAGCGCAGTCCCGAGACGTCCTCGCCCAGGACCAGCGCCGCCGAGGACATCCCGAACACCGGCACCAGCAGGGAGAACGGCGCGACCGACGAGGCCGGGTAGCGCTTCAGCAGGTGGTTCCAGGCGCCGAACCCGAACACGGTGGACACCCAGGCGACGTACCCGATGACCGCGGCCCCGGACCAGTCCAGCCCGCGCAGCGCGGCCAGGTCCCGCTCGGGCCCCTCCAGCAGCAGCGAGAGCGCGAACAGCGGCAGCACCGGGACGGTGCACACCCAGACCATGAAGTTCAGCGCGTCGGGCGGGGACGCCTTGCGGGTCAGCACGTTGGACACGCCCCAGCAGGCGGCAGCCGCGACGACCAGGGTGAAGCCGAGCACCGGCCCGGAGGTGCCCCCGTCCACGGCGGCGACGGCGATCCCGGCGAGGGCCACCGCCATGCCGGCCATCCGGACCCGACCGGGCCGCTCGCGCAGCACGACGGAGGCCAGGACGGCGGTGAACACGGACTGCACCTGGAGCACGAGGGAGGACAGTCCGGCCGGCATCCCGGCGGCCATGCCGGTGAAGAGGAGGCCGAACTTGGCGACGCCGAGGGCCACTCCGACGGCGACGATCCACTTCCAGGCGGTCCTGGGCCGGCCGACGAAGAACACGGCGGGCAGCGCGGCGACGAGGAAGCGGAGGGCGGACAGGAGCAGCGGCGGGAAGTGGCCGAGACCGATCTCGATGACGACGAAGTTGAAGCCCCAGACGGCGGCGACGAGTACGGCGAGTGCAGTGTGAACGGGACGCATGGATCGAGCATCGACGCAGGGACCATGTAGCACCAGCGCGGATATCTTCCGGCATGGATGAAGCATTCCTTACGAGTGCCCTGCGGTCCGGCAGTGCCTACGATGGGCCGCATGCTCGACCTCTCCCGGCTGCGCGCCCTGCACGCCGTCTCCGTCCACGGCTCGGTCGCAGGCGCGGCAGCGGCCCTCGGGTACACCCCCTCCGCCGTGTCCCAGCAGATCGCCAAGCTGGAGCGGGAGACCCGGACCACACTGCTGGAGCGCCGCGGGCGAGGGGTCGCACTCACCGAGGAGGCCCGGCATCTCGCCGAGACCGCCCGGGAGTTGCTGGCGATCGTCGAGCGCGCCGAGACCACCCTGGAGGAGCGGCGCGGGCAGCCGAGCGGGCTGCTGACGGTGGCCGCATTCGCCTCGGCGGCGCGCGGCCTGCTGCCGGGAGTGCTGGCCGGCCTCGCGCGCCGGCATCCCGCGCTGGACGTACGCCTCACGGAGGTCGACCCCCACCTCTCGGTGGACCTGGTGGCCCGGGGCGTCACCGATCTGGCCGTGGCCCACGACTGGGACATCGCCCCGCTGCCGGCCCCGGACGGCATCGAGCAGGCGGTCATCGGCGACGACGCCTGTGACCTGGTGGTGCCGCGGGGCCACCCGTTCACGGAGCGGGCGGTCATCCAGAGGTCGGACCTCGGCGGCCAGCGCTGGGTCTGCCAGCCGCCCGGCCGGGTCTGCCACGACTGGCTGATGCGGACGCTGCGCACCGCCGGGTTCGAGCCCGACATCGTCCACGTGGCCGAGGAGAACCACACCATCGTCGCGCTGGTCGCGGCCGGGCTCGGGGTGGCCGTCGTACCCCGGCTGGGCACCGGGGCGCTGCCGCCGGGCGCGGTGGCCGTGCCGCTGGAACCGGTCCCCGTACGCAGGCTGTACGCCCTGTGGCGGACGGGGGCGGCCCGCCGGCCGGCGATCACCGAGACCGTACGGGCCCTCCAGGAGCACTGGGCGTACGCGGCACCCCTTCCGGGGGACCTCCCGAGTGTCCGCGAAGGCGGGGGCGCGGCCCGGCAGTAGGGTCCGGCGCGTGTCGTACCACGCCTCCCGCAGGTCTCTGCTCACCGCGGCCGCCATGGCCGCCGTCACGGCCGCCGGAGTGGCCTCGTACGCCGTGGACGGCGCCCCGGGCGGCGCCGGCGGCGAGCCGCGCCCCGACGACGCGCGCCCCGGCAGCCACCCGCCCGGCCCGGCGCCCGACCGGGCGGCGCTGCGCCGCCTGGTGGCCGGGATGAGCCTGGCCGAGAAGGTCGGGCAGCTCTTCGTGTCCCGCGCGTACGGCCATTCGGCGACCGACCCGGACCCGGCGGACGCCGAGCAGAACCTGAAGCTGTTCGGGGTGCGCACGGCCGCGGAGCTGGTCTCCCGCTACCACCTCGGCGGGATCGTCTACTTCTCCTGGGCCCACAACACCCGCGGCCCGCAGCAGATCGCCGAGCTGTCGGCCGCCCTCCAGCGGGCGGCCGCCGCGGCCCGTTCCGGCGTCCCGCTGCTGCTCTCCACCGACCAGGAGCACGGCGCGGTGGCGCGCATCGGCAAGCCCGCGACGCTGCTGCCCGGGGCGATGGCCCTGGGGGCGCGGCACGGCGCGGGCGGTACGGTCGCCGGCGCGAGCCCGGGCCCGGGCGCGGGCGCGGGCGCGGATCCCGACTCCGCGGCCACCGCCGACGCCCGGCGCGCCGCACGCATCGCGGGTGCCGAGCTGGCCGCGATGGGCATCCGGCAAGACTACGCGCCGGTGGCCGACGTGAACGTCAACCCGGCCAATCCGGTGATCGGCGTACGGTCCTTCGGCTCCGACCCGCAGGCGGTCGCGGCTCTGGTCGCCGCCCAGGTCCGCGGCTACCAGAGCGCCGGGGTGGCCGCCACCGCCAAGCACTTCCCCGGCCACGGGGACACGGAGACCGACAGCCACGTCGGGCTGCCGGTGATGCGGCACAGCCGGGCCCAGTGGGAGGAGCTGGACGAGCCGCCGTTCCGGGCGGCGGTGGAGGCGGGCGTGGACGCCGTCATGACGGCGCACATCGTCTTCCCCGCGCTCGACCCCTCGGGGGACCCGGCGACCCTCTCCCGGCCGATCGTGACCGGCATCCTGCGCGAACGCCTGGGCTTCAGGGGGGTGGTGGTCACCGACGCCCTCGACATGGCCGGGGTCCGCCAGAAGTACGGGGACGACCGGGTCCCGGTGCTGGCCCTGAAGGCGGGCTGCGACCAGCTGCTGAACCCGCCGGACCTGGGCCTCGCGTACCGCAGCGTGATCGCGGCCGTCGAGGCGGGCGAGCTGGCGCAGGACCGGATCGAGGAGTCGGTCCTGCGGATCCTGGAACTGAAGTCCCGCCGGGGCCTGTTCGACGCGGCGCACACCGCCGCCGGGCAGCTGGACGGGGTGGTGGGGATCCCTGCGCATCTGGCCGCCGCCGACGAGATCGCGGCCGGTACGACGACCCTGCTGGCCAATCCCGTGAAGCTGCTGCCGCTGGATGCGACGACCGGGCCCCGGGTGCTGGTCACCGGGACCGACCCGGCCTCCCCCAGCGGTACGACGGGACCCCCTACGGAGGTACTGGCCCGGGAGCTGACCGCCCTGGGCTGCGGGGCGAGTGCCGTACCGCCCGCCCGGGCGGTTGCCGCGGCTCCCGGCAACGCGGTGGTGCTGGTGTGCACGTACAACGTCCCGGAGGGGGACAGTCCGCAGCGCACGCTGGTCACGGAGCTGCTGGCCACCAAAGTGCCGGTGGTCGTGGTGGCGATCCGCAACCCGTACGACTCCGCCCGGCTGCCCGCGTGCGCGGCGGAGCTGGCGACGTACACCTGGACGGATGTGGAGATGCGGGCGGCGGCCCGGGTGGTCACCGGGGCGGTACGGCCCACGGGCCGCCTCCCGGTCCCGGTGCCGGGCCGCTACCCGCTGGGCCACGGGCTGGCGTACGACTAGCGCGCGTACGCCGGCCCGCGGCCCCGGGGTCCTGCCCCCGGTACCCGGGAGCTACGGCCGCAGCTGCGGCTCGCGCTCCTGGTCCTTCTGGTCGAGCTGCGTGTCGGGCTTCGCCAGCGGCGTCGCCCGGCCCGCGTCGGCGAGCGCGGCGGCCGGGGCGACCCCGGCCCACTGCAGGATCTTCTGCGTGGCCAGCGCCTTCTCGCCCTCCTGGAGCTTGGCGACGTTCGCCCCGTGGTTGGCGCCCGGCGCGATCATCACGTAGCTGTCGCGCACCCCGTAGCCGAGGTGGAACGGTTCGGCACCCCACGGGTCGTTCTGCCCGTACACGAACAGCATCCGGTCGGCGTTGTGCTTCACCCAGTTGTCGACGTCCGCCATGACCCCCGGCTGGAAGGTCATCGGGATGTCGCGGGGCACGAAGCTGCGCGGCGGCTGGTAGCCGTAGCGGCTCAGTCCCTTGAGGTGCGGCTGCTGGATGTCGGGCGAACCGAGCTGCGTACCCGCCTGGTAGTAGTACGGCGTGTAGGTCTCAAGGCCCTGGTCTGCGTAGGCCGAGAAGCCGGAGATCGTGTCGATCGAGTCCCAGATCTCCTGGTCGCTCGCGGTCGCGGCGGCCGGGATGGAGGGGCAGTCCGCCAGCAGGCTGTACTGCCAGAAGGCCCAGACGTAGTCGAGCACGACGGCCTCGTAGGCCTTGTCGAGGCTGCCGACGGTGGTGAAGGTCCAGCCGTTCTTGGCGGCGGCGGCCTCGTACTTGGCCTCCAGCGGCTCGCGGCGTACGAGCGCCTCGCGCTGCACCGCGTTCAGCTTGTCGCGGCACTCCTTGGTGCCGACCTTGGTGAAGAACCGGTCGTACGCCGAGTCCTCCTTGTTGACGACGTCGTTGGGTGCGACGTACGCGACGACACCGTCCATGTCACGCGGGTAGAAGCGCTCGTAGTACGTCGCCGTCATACCGCCCTTGCTGCCGCCCGTGGCGAGCCAGTTCTTCTTGTAGACCTTCTTCAGGGCGGTGAAGATGCGGTGCTGGTCGCTGGCGGCCTGCCAGATGTCCAGGTTCGCCCAGTTGGCCGGGTCGGGCCGGGAGGGCGTGAAGAATCGGTACTCCAGCGACACCTGGTTGCCGTCGACGATGGTCGTCGGCTCGCTGCGGCGCGGGTTGGTGTTGACGTTGTAGCCGGAGGTGTAGAAGACCGTGGGCCGGGAGACGTCCTTGTGCAGCAGGGTGAGTCGCTGCTTGAAGGTGCCCTTCGACGGGTTCCGGTGGTCGACCGGCTGCTCGTAGTTCAGTACGAAGAAGCGGTACCCGGGGTACGGCTTCTCCTCGATCAGACTCATCCCCGGAATCGCGAGGATCTCGTCCTTGATGTCCGTCGCGGCGGACGGCCCTGCGGCGGTGGCCGCCTGAGCCGTGAAGCCGGCTGCGCCCATGGTGCCGATCAGCACCACGAGCGACAGCAGCCAGCCGAGCGTCTTGCGCATTCACCCTCCCCTTGAGTTCACTTCGGTCGCCCGTGAACCTAGCGGGGTCAACGCGCCGCTGACCAGACCTAGTTGGGCCGCTCGTTCAGCACAGAATCCAGCCTGAGTCGACGGATCCGGCCTCGATGCTCCCCTTTACATACACGCAACGGCTGATCGCACCGACCGTAACAGGACCGGCATATCGGGTGAATGCTCCGGCGTCGCGGACCGGGACCCCGCCGCGCGGCTGGATGCTCACCGCCATCGCCCGGCGCCGACCCGGGTCGTGGGCCACCGTGACCGCACAGGCCTGCGTACGGCTCTTGTAGATGCGCACCTCGCCCGTGGGCAGCGGCAGCGCCTTGACCAGGGCGCCCCCGCAGCCGCCGGTCGCCGCCTGGGCCGCCGGCGCCGCGAGCAGGCCGCCGGCGCAGAGCAGCAGCCCCGCCGTGAACACCCTTGCCGACGCGGCCCCCCGGCCGCACCCCTTGCGTCCGAGCTGCACGCTGTCCCCCCGATCGTTCGTACGCGACACGTACGCACGTACGACGCGCAGGCCCCCCGGATGGTTGCGCAACGCAAGATCCGGGGGGGCCGGGGCAGTTCGGCGGCGCGGGCTACGCGGCGGCGGGCTCGTCCTCGCCGACGAAGGTCCGCCACAGCTCGGCGTACCGGCCGCCGCGGGCCACGAGTTCGGCGTGGGTGCCGTCCTCCACGACCCGGCCGCGGTCCATGACCACGACCCGGTCGGCGCGCGCGGCCGTGGTCAGCCGGTGCGCCACCACGAGGGTGGTGCGCTTGCCGGCCAGCCGGTCGGTGGCCTGGTTGACCTGGGCCTCGGTGGCCAGGTCGAGCGCGGCGGTGGCCTCGTCGAGGAGCAGCACGTCCGGGTCGACGAGTTCGGCGCGGGCCAGCGCGATCAGCTGGCGCTGCCCGGCCGAGAGGTTGCGGCCGCGCTCGGCGACGGTGTGCAGGTAGCCGCCGTCCAGGGTCGCGATCATGTCGTGCGCGCCGACCGCGCGGGCGGCCGCCTCCACCTCGGCGTCGCCCGCGTCGGGCCGCCCGTAGGCGATGGCGTCGCGGACCGTCCCCGGGAAGAGGTACGGCTCCTGGGGGACGACCCCGAGCCGGTGCCGGTACGCCGTCAGGTCGAGCTCCCGCAGATCGGCGCCGTCGGCGGTGACCCGGCCGGAGGTCGGGTCGTAGAACCGGGCCACCAGCTTGACCAGCGTGGACTTGCCGGCGCCGGTCTCGCCGACGAAGGCGACGGTCTGGCCGGCGGGTATTCGCAGGCTGATACCGGCCAGTGCCTCGCCCTTCTCGCCGCGCTCCTCGGCCGTGCCGTAGGCGAACCGCACGTCCTCGAAAGCGATCTCGCCGCGCAGCTCCGGGACCTCGCGCGGCTCGGCGGGGCGGGGGGTGGTGGTGGGTTCGCGCAGCAGCCCCTGGATCCGGCCGAGGGAGACGGTGGCCTGCTGGTAGCCGTCGAAGACCTGGGAGAGCTGCTGGACGGGGGCGAAGAACAGGTCGATGTAGAGGAGGTACGCCACCAGCGCGCCGGTGGTGAGGGTGTGGGCCTCGACCCGGCCGGCGCCGACGATCAGCACGGCGGCCGCAGCCCCCGAGGACAGCAGCTGCACGAAGGGGAAGTAGACGGATATCAGCCACTGGCCGCGCACCCGGGCCTCGCGGTACGAGTCGCTGCGCTCCGCGAACCGGACGGCCCCGGCGTGCTCGCGGCGGAAGGCCTGGACGATGCGCAGCCCGGAGACGGACTCCTGGAGGTCGGCGTTGACCAGGCTGACCCGGTCGCGGGCGAGCTCGTACGCGGCGACCGACTTGCGGCGGAAGACGATCGTGCCGAGGACCAGCAGGGGGAGCGTGGCGAAGACGATCAGCGCGAGCTCGACGTCGAGGACGAGCAGGGCGACCAGGATGCCGAAGAAGGTGAAGACGGAGACGACGGCGGTGACGAGCCCGGTCTGCAGGAAGGTGGAGAGGGCGTCCACGTCGGTGGTCATCCGGGTCATGATCTTGCCGGTCAGCTCGCGCTCGTAGTAGTCGAGGCCGAGGCGCTGGAGCTGGGCGAAGATCTTGACGCGCAGGGCGTACAGGACGCGCTCGCCGGTGCGCCCGGTCATCCGGGTCTCGGCGAACTGGGCGGCCCACTGGGCGATGACGACGGCGAGAGCGAGGCCGGCGGCCACCCAGACGGCGCCGAGTGCGGCCTGCTCGACGCCCTTGTCGATGCCGTGCCGGATCAGGACGGGGAGCAGCAGCCCGGAGCCCGCGTCGACGGCGACGAGGCCGAGGCTGACGGCGAGCGGCGCCCAGAAGCCGCGGAGAAGCCGGCGCAGATTGTAGCTCTTCTCGGCGTCCGCGGCGCGGGTCTCGTCCACGGCGGGCTCGTCGTCGGCGGGCGGCAGCGCGGCCACCTGCGCGAGCAGTTCGGGGGTGGCTGGGGGTCCCCCCGGCGGTAGCTGGGGGAGCATGCCGGCCACGGCGCCTGCCATGGAGTGCCCGGCTCCGGGCGTGGCGGCTGCGGCGGCGGGGGTCGCGGCGGGCTCCGTTTCGTCCTGGCGGCGCCAGAGCTCGGGGGTCACTCCGTCGACGACCCGCCGCTTCGCGTTGACCGGCTCGGAGTCGATCTCGGCTTCGAGTTCGATGTCCCGTTCGAGGTCCCGCTCGAACTCGGCCATCGCGGGCGCGTCGGTGGTACGCGGCGAGGCGGCACCGAGCGCGTCCGGATCGGTGAGCAGGCGCCGGTAAAGGGGCGACCTGTGTTCCAGCTCCTCGTGCGTGCCGATGTCGGAGAGCCGGCCGCGGTCGAGTACGGCGATCCGGTCGGCCAGCGCGAGCGTGGAGCGGCGGTGCGCGATGAGGAGGGTGGTGCGGCCGGCCATGACGGAGCGCAGCGCCTCGTGGATCTCGTGCTCGACGCGGGCGTCCACGGCGGAGGTGGCGTCGTCGAGGAGCAGCAGCCGGGGGTCGGTGAGGATGGCGCGGGCGAGCGCGATGCGCTGGCGCTGGCCGCCGGAGAGGGTGAGCCCCTGCTCGCCGACCTTGGTGTCGTACCCGGCGGGCAGGGCCTGGATGAACCCCTCGGCCTGGGCGGCGCGGGCGGCGGCCTCGATCTGCGCACCGGTGGCCTCGGGGCGGCCGTAGGCGATGTTGGCGCGGATGGTGTCGGAGAAGAGGAAGGAGTCCTCCGGCACGAGCCCGATGGCGGCGCGCAGGGAGTCGTACGTCAGCTCGCGCACGTCGTGCCCGCCGACGCGGACGGCGCCGCGGTCGGCGTCGTAGAAGCGGGGCAGGAGGAGCGAGACGGTGGACTTGCCGGAGCCGGAGGACCCGACGACGGCGACGGTCTCGCCCTCGGCGACGGAGAGCGAGAACCCGTCCAGGACGGGCCGCGCGGGGTCGTACCCGAAGACGACGTCGTCAAACTCGACGGTGGCGGGGGCGTCGGCGGGCAGCTCGTGCGTGCCCTCTTCGATGGCGGGCTCGGTGTCGATGAGCTCGAAGACCCGCTCGACGCCGGCGCGGGCCTGCTGGCCGACGGTGAGGACCATGGCGAGCATGCGGACGGGGCCGACGAGCTGCGCGAGGTAGGTGGAGAAGGCCACGAAGGTGCCCAGGGTGACCTGCCCCTTGGTGGCCATCCAGCCGCCGAGGGCCAGCATCGCGACCTGCCCGAGGGCGGGTACGGCCTGGAGGGCGGGGGTGTAGCGGGAGTTGAGCCGGATGGTCCGCATCCGCCCGGCGAACAGCCGCCGCCCGGCCTCGCGCAGCTTGCCGGTCTCCTGGTCCTCCTGGCCGAAGCCCTTGACGACGCGGACGCCGGTGACGGCCCCGTCGACGACGGTGGCGATGGCGGCGGCCTGGCCCTGGGCCCACCAGGTGGCGGGAAAGAGCTTCTTGCGGCTGCGCTTGGCGATGAACCAGAGGGCCGGGGCCATGAGGAGCGCGACGAGGGTCAGCAGCGGGGACAGCCACAGCATGATGCCGAGGGATATCCCGAAGAGGAGGAAGTTCCCGATGGTCATCGGGAGCATGAAGAGCAGGCCCTGGATGAGCTGGAGGTCGCTGGTGGCCCGTCCGACGACCTGTCCTGTGGACAGCTCGTCCTGGCGGCGCCCGTCGAGGCGGGCGATGGTGTCGTACATGTCGGTACGCAGGTCGTGCTGGACGTCGAGCGCGAGCCGCCCGCCGTAGTACCGGCGTATGTACGTCAGGACGTACACGAGGACCGCGGCGCCTATGAGGAGTCCGGCCCACATGCCCATGGGCTTGCTGTGGTCGCCGATGACGTCGTCGATGATGACCCTGGTGACCAGCGGCACGAGGGCCATGACGGCCATGCCGGCCAGTGAGGACCCGAGGGCGAGCAGCACGTTGAGCCTGTACCGCCAGGTGTAGGCGGCGAGCCTCCTGGCCCAGCCCTGTTTCTCTCCTGCCGCCGTCGCTGCCGCCGCCACGTGGTGCCTCCCCGTTCGTCCTGTCCTGCCGCCTCCCCCAACGCGCCGACCGGCGGATTTCATCCCGCTGCAACAATCGCACCGCGGTGGGGGGCCTGCGCGGGGGCGGGGCCGTACGGGGGACGGGGCTCCGCTCGTCAGGAGGCGTCGAACTCGTACTCCAGTGCGTGGGCGGAGGCGTCGAGGACCATCTCGTCGACCTCGACCGCCCGCCCGTCGTCGGTGAAGGCGGTACGGCGGACCAGCACCACCGGGGTCCCGGCCGCCAGGCCGAGCCGGTCGGCCTCCTCCGGGGACGGCATCCGCGCGCGGATCTCCTCACGGAAGCGGGCCGGCCCGAGGCCGAGCTCGTCGAGGCGGGCGTGGATCCCGCCGGGGCCGGAGTCCGGCTCGGTGACGGGCGTACCGGCGACGAGGGCGGCGTCGAGGTAGGAGGTGGCGAGCAGGACGGGCCTCCCGTCGAGCAGGTACCTGCGGCGGCGGACGCAGGCCGGGGCGCCCTCGGCGAGGCCCAGCGCGGCCGCGACGTCCGCCGGCGCGGCCTCGTCCCCGACGGAGAGGGAGTCGACGGCGGCCTCCCGGCCCTCGGCCCCGGCGCCCCGCTCGTCGGCGGCGGGCCACTGGATCCCGCGCCGCCGGATCGGAGGGAACTCCTGCTCGATGGCGTCGTCACCTGACATGCGCACCCCTCTGTCCGGTTGAAGGGCCCGCCCGGGAGCGCCCGTTCCTCCGGGCGATCGACGAGCGAGCGGGCCGAGAACATGGTGCATAGGGGGCGAACCGGCGGCAAGCACCGCTAGAGGTGGGTCGGGGCGAACATCTTCAGGGTGGCCGGGAGGAGGAGGACGGAGGGGCCCGGGGCGGCGAGAGAAGCGGCCAGGTCCTCGCGGAGGGTTTCCGGGGTGGTCGTGGCCGCCGGGACGCCGAAGGACTGCGCCAGGGCGACGAAGTCCGGGCGGGTAAGTTCCGTGCCCGTCGTACGCCCGTCGAAGGAATCCGCCATGTACTCGCGCAGGATGCCGTAACCGCCGTCGTCCACGATCAGCCAGGTGACGTCAAGGCCGTGCTGCTTCGCCGTCGCCAGGTCGGCGATCGAGTACATCGCGCCGCCGTCGCCCGAGACCGCCAGGACCGGGGTGCCCGGCTCCGCGATGCACGCGCCGAGGGCCGCGGGGAATGCGTAGCCGAGGCCGCCCGCGCCCTGCGCCGAGTGCATCGTGTTGGGGTGCTTGGCGTCGAACGCCGACCAGGCCCAGTAGGACAGGATCGTCATGTCCCAGAAGGACGGGGAGCGGGCGGGGAGGGCCGCGCGGATCGAGGTGAGGAGCTGCCGCTCCAGTGCCACGTCCTGGCCGGCGAGGCGGGTGGCGATCTCCGAGAGGACCAGGCGGACGCGTGCCGGCGCGTCCGGGTCCTCGCGCTCGGCCACGGTCTCCAGCAGGGCCTGCAGGGCGAGGCGGGCGTCCGCGTGGATGCCGAGGGCCGTGTGGTTGGACTCCAGCTTGCCGAGGTCCGCCTCGATCTGGACGACCCGGCCCTCAGGGAAGAACGTGTGGTAGTTCGAGGACAGTTCGCCGAGGCCGGAGCCCACGACGAGGAGTACGTCCGCGTCCTCCAGGAAGTCCGTCATGTGGCGGTCCTCCAGCCAGGACTGGAGGGACAGCGGGTGGGTCCACGGGAAGGCGCCCTTGCCGCCGAACGTGGTGACCACCGGGGCGTTCAGCCGCTCGGCCAGCTGCCGCAGCTTGCCCGCCGCGTCCGAGCGGATCACCCCGCCGCCGGCGATGATCACCGGGCGGGAGGCCCTCCCCAGCCAGTGCGCCGCGAGAGCGGTGAGCTCGGGGCGCGGGGCGAGCTCGTGAGGGGTCGCGTCCACGCCCGTCACCTGTGGGATGTGGGTGTCCGCGCGCAGGACGTCCTCGGGGATCTCCACCCACACCGGGCCGTGCGGGGCCGTCAGCGCGGACTCCCAGGCTTCGGCGACGACCGACGGGATCTGGGACTGGGTGCGGGCCGTGTGGACCGACTTCACCACGTCGCGGAACGACGCCGCCTGGTCCCGCAGCTCGTGCAGGTGCCCGCGCCGGCCGCCGCCCAGGCCAGCCACCGGGACCTGCGAGGCGATGGCGAGGACCGGCGCCGATGCGGCGGCCGCCTCCGCCAGGGCCGGCAGGGCCATCAGCGCGCCGGGGCCCGTGGAGAGCAGCAGAGGGACCGCCTCGCCGGTGATCCGGCCGTACGCGTCCGCCGCGAAGGCGGCGTTGTTCTCCGTCCGCAGCCCGATCAGCCGCAGGTCCGAGCGCCCCACCGCATCGAAGATGCCGAGCGCGTGCTGCCCCGGCAGCCCGAACACGGTGGTGGCGCCCAGCGAACGCAGCGTCTCCACGACCAGGTCCCCGCCCGTCCGCCCCGGCGGCGGCGCGAGAGCCGCCGCCGTCTGGGCCTCGGTGGGACGGAGTACCAGGTCGTGGTCGTGCGTCACGTGCGCTTACTCGCCCTTCGGGTTCGCCTTCGCCGCCGCGCTGTGCTTATCGACCCTGCCTGGCGGCAGCGATCTGGCGGCTCATGATCGTGGTCAGCTCGTACGCGGTGTGCGAGGCCGCGACCGAGGTGATCTCGGCGTGATCGTACGCCGGGGCGACCTCGACGACGTCCGCCGAGACCAGGTTGCAGGAGGACAGGCCCCGGATGATCTCCAGCAGCTCGCGGGAGGTCATGCCGCCTGCCTCCGGGGTGCCGGTGCCGGGGGCGTGCGCCGGGTCCAGGACGTCGATGTCGATCGAGATGTACAGCGGGCGGTCGCCGATGCGCTGGCGCAGCTGGTCCGCGATCTCGTCGGCGCCTCGCCGGTAGACGTCGGCCGAGGTCACGATGCCGAAGCCCATCTTGGCGTCGTCGTCGAGGTCCTGCTTGCCGTAGAGCGGGCCGCGCGTACCGACGTGGGAGAGCGCCTCGGTGTCGAGGATGCCCTCCTCCACGGCGCGGCGGAACGGCGTGCCGTGCGTGTACTCGGCGCCGAAGTACGTGTCCCAGGTGTCCAGGTGCGCGTCGAAGTGCAGCAGCGCGACCGGGCCGTGCTTCTTGGCGACGGAGCGGAGCAGCGGGAGCGCGATGGTGTGGTCGCCGCCCAGGGTCATCAGGCGGGAGCCCGCGCCGAGGAGCTCGTCGGCGGCCGCCTCGACGGTCTCGACGGCCTCGTTGATGTTGAAGGGGTTCACGGCGATGTCGCCGGCGTCCGCCACCTGGGCGAGCGCGAACGGGGAGGCGTCCTGCGCCGGGTTGTACGGGCGCAGCAGGCGGGAGGCCTCGCGGATGGCGTTGCCGCCGAAGCGGGCACCGGGGCGGTAGGAGACACCCGAGTCGAACGGCACGCCGACGACGGCGACGTCCGCCGAGCCGACCTCGTCCAGGCGGGGCAGCCGGGCGAAGGTCGCGGGGCCCGCGTAGCGCGGGATGCGGGAGGAGTCGACCGGTCCGCGCGGCGTCTGCTCGGTGCTCATGGGGGGTGCCCTTCTGGTGGTCCTGCGTGTGCGGTCCTTCGAGCGTAAGCCGGGGCCGGGGCGGCGCGAAGTGTACGTTTTATCCACCGACCCGTTTTGATGTGTACGGAGTATCCACATGAGCGTGCCCCCCGCCGCGCCCGCCCCGCCGACCCAGGCGGTGCCGCTGGGCGTGCTGCTGGCCGACCGGGAGCTGGGACTGCGGCACCTCGCCGGGCCCGCCGGGGCCGATGTGCACGGGGTCCACGCCTCCGAGATGGCGGACCCGTCGCCGTATCTGCTGGGCGGGGAACTGCTGCTGACGGCGGGGGCGGAGCTGGGGTCCGGGACCGGGTCGACCGCCGGCTCCGGGGCGTACGACGCGTACGTGGCCCGGCTGGCCTCGGCGGGGACGGCCGCCCTCGGCTTCGGCGTGGCGCCCGTCCACGAAGAGGTACCGCCCGCCCTGGCCGAGGCCTGCGCCCGGCACGGGCTGCCGCTGCTGGAGGTCCCTCCGCACACGCGGTTCACGGCCGTCGCCCGCGCCGTCTGGCGCCTCATGGCCGAGGCCCGGACCCGGGAGCTGCGCCGGGTGACCGAGGCCCAGCAGGCCCTGGCCGCTGCGGCCGGCCGTCCGGATCCGGTCCCTGCGGTGCTGGCGCGGCTCGCGGCGAGCCTGGGCGGATACGCGGTCCTCTGGCCGACGGGCCGCTCGGCGGGCCCCGTACCGGGCCCCTCGGCCGGGGGCGGGGCGAGGGCGGTGGCCGGGGTGCCGGACGGGGTGCCGGACGAGGCGGCTCCGCGGGGTGGCACGGTGCTGCCCGCGATGGAGGCCCTGCTGGCCCGCGTCGGCCGGGAAGGGGGTCCGGCGACGGCCACCGACCAGGCCGAGGGATGGCACCTGGCCGCCTACGCCCTCGGCCGGACCTCCGCCCTCGGCACCGCCACCGCTGCCCGCACCCCCGGCGACCACACCGTCGCCTCGATGGCCGCGGTCCTGCTGGCCCTGCTCACCGCCGAGCGGCCGGCCGGGGCCGAGGCCGCCGCGCTGGCCCGGCTGCTGCTGGGCGGCTCCCCCGCCGGGGCGCTGGGCGGGCCGGGGCCCTGGTACGCCGTCCACGCCCGCGGCGGCGCCGACCCGCAGTCCCTCGCCGCCGCGCTGGGCACCGTACTGCTGGACCCTGCCGGACCGGCCGTACGGCTCCTCACCGACCGGGAACCCTCCCCGAAGCCCGGGTGGCGGCTGGGGGTCAGCGCCCCGGCCGCGCCCGACGCCCTGGCCACCGCCGACGCGCAGGCCCGCCGCGCCCTGGACCGCGCCGAGGCGGCCCGCACCCCGCTGGCCCGGCACACCGACCCGGGCTTCGCGGGCCTGGTCGGCGAGGCCGAGGCACGGGCCCACGCAGAGGCCCTGCTGAACGGGGTCTCCCCCGCCCTGCGGGACACCCTGCGCGCCTGGCTGGCCCACCACGGCAGCTGGGACCGCAGCGCCGCCGCCCTGGGGGTGCACCGCAACACCGTCCGCCAGCGCATCGCCCGCGCCGCGACCCTGCTCGGCCGCAATCTCGACGACCCGGACACCCGGATGGAGCTGTGGTTCGCCCTGCGGTGGTCCGCCGCTCCACCGGAAGGACCGCCGGCACCGGAGCGGCCGGACGCACCCCGCGGCTGACGGCGGCCGGGCAGGCGCCCTCCCGGGCGGGGGCCGCGGCCTGCGTCGAGGCTCACTCTGGACAGAATCGACAACTCGCCGGTAACTTAGTATGAGCAAGCGCTTAGCCAACGGCGGCGGACCGCCGCGACCGAAGGGAGCCGGCCGTGCGCCGTACCGTTTTCAACGAGGACCACGAGGCGTTCCGCGAGACCATCCGCGCCTTCATAGAGGCCGAGGTCGTCCCGGTCTACGACGAGTGGTTCGCGGCCGGCCAGGCTCCGCGCGACTTCTACTACAAGCTCGGCGAGCTGGGCGTCTTCGGTATCAACGTCCCCGAGGAGTTCGGCGGCGCGGGCCTCGACACCCACAAGTTCGAGGCCGTCCTGTACGAGGAGACCTCCCGCGCGGGCGTGAACTTCGGCGGCTCCGGCGTGCACGTGCTGCTCGCCCTCCCCTACATCAAGATGCTGGCCGACGACGAGCAGAAGAAGCGCTACCTGCCGAAGTTCGTCTCCGGTGAGGAGATGTGGGCCCTTGCGATGACCGAGCCGGGCACCGGTTCCGACGTCGCGGGCATGAAGACCACCGCCAAGCTCTCCGAGGACGGCACGCACTACGTCCTCAACGGCTCCAAGACCTTCATCACCGGCGGCGTGCACGCCGACCGGGTGATCGTCTGCGCCCGCACCTCCGCCCCGCGCGAGGACGACCGCCGCTTCGGCATCTCCCTCTTCGCCGTGGACACCAAGTCCGAGGGCTACTCGATCGGCCGCAAGCTCGACAAGCTCGGCCTGCGCACCTCCGACACCGCCGAGCTGGCGTTCGTCGACGTCAAGGTCCCGGTCGAGGACCTGCTCGGCGAGGAGGGCAAGGGCTTCTACTACCTCGGCCACAACCTGGCCTCCGAGCGCTGGGGCATCGCCTTCGGCGCGTACGCCCAGGCTGCCGCGGCCGTCCGGTTCGCCCAGCAGTACGTCACCGACCGCACCGTCTTCGGCAAGCCGGTCGCGCACTTCCAGAACACCAAGTTCGAGCTGGCCGCCTGCCAGGCCGAGGTGGACGCCGCCCAGGCCGTCGCGGACCGCGCCCTGGAGGCCCTGGACGCCGGCGAGCTGACCCCCGCCGAGGCCGCCTCCGCGAAGCTCTTCTGCACCGAGGTCGCGCACCGCGTGATCGACCGCTGCCTCCAGCTGCACGGCGGCTACGGCTACATGAACGAGTACCCGATCGCCCGCCTGTACGCAGACAACCGCGTCAACCGCATCTACGGCGGCACCAGCGAGATCATGAAGTCCATCATCGCCAAGTCGATGGGCCTCTGAGGACCCGTCGGGACAAGGGACTTGCCTTTCCCCTCATGAACGAGGCACTGGCGACGCTCCTCGATCTGCTCGACCTGGAGCAGATCGAGGAGAACATCTTCCGCGGTACCAGCCGTTCGGCGCTGGTACCGCGCGTCTTCGGCGGCCAGGTCGCGGCCCAGGCGATGGTCGCGGCCGGCCGGACCGTGCCCGAGGACCGCACCGCGCACTCGCTGCACTCGTACTTCCTGCGCCCCGGGGACCCGGGCGCGCCCATCGTGTATTCGGTCGACCGGATCCGCGACGGGCGCTCCTTCACCACCCGCCGGGTCGTCGCCGTCCAGCACGGCCAGCCGGTCTTCCACCTCTCCGCGTCCTTCCAGACGTACGAGGAGGGCCTCGACCACCAGGCCGCGATGCCCGACGCGCCCGACCCCGAGACGCTGCCGACGGCCGCCGAGTCGCTGCCCGCGTACCGGGAGATCTTCCGCGACCCGGGCACGGTGGAGCGGCTGCTCGACGCGCGCGCCGCGGTGGACCTGCGGTACGCGACGGTCCCGCCCTGGGGCAGCGTCGGCGAGCCGGTCGAGCCGCGCTCGCAGGTGTGGTTCCGTACCGCCGGCAAGCTGGAGAGCGACGACGCGCTCCTGCACACGTGCCTGGCCACCTACGTCTCGGACATGACCCTGCTCGACTCGGTGCTGCTCGCGCACGGCCGGGGAGGCTGGGCGGTGGGCGACGTGGTGGGCGCCTCGCTGGACCACGCGATGTGGTTCCACCGGCCGTTCCGCGCCGACGAGTGGCTGCTGTACGACCAGGAGTCCCCGTCGGCGGCCGGCGGGCGGGGCCTCGGGCAGGCCCGGATCTGGACGCAGGACGGGCGCCTCGCCGTGACCGTCATCCAGGAGGGTGTGGTGCGCGTCCCGCGCGCCTGACCTCGAAGATCCCGCGTGCGCTCGGCCACAGTGCGGAACTGACCAGGCCGGCGGGGCGTCGGCTGGAAGCATGATCGCTTTCCTTTTCGCCCTCGCCGTGATCTCTCCGTTCGCGGGCGTCCTGGTTCTCGGCCGGCTGGCCGTCCACCTGGTGGTCACGGTCCGGCGGCGCTCCGCCGCGGACCTGCTCGGCCCGTTCACCTTCCTGCTGGCGGCCCTCCTCGCCCTGTGCGCCGTCGGCTCGGTGTACATCTGGGGCCTGTCGTACGGCGTGTACGTCCTCGATCCCGACGAGGTGTGCGGGTACGCCCTGTACGGCGAACGCGAGAAGACGGTCGTCTGGGAATCGTCGTTCCCGCTCTCCGTGCACTGCGCCGACCATCCCGGGGATCCGGGCGGGCGGCAGCTGATCCCCGGCTGGGTGAACCCGGCCGTCATGGCCGCCGCCGCGACCGCCGCGGCGTGTGCGCTCGCGGCGCCGCTGGCACCCCTGCTGCGGCGCAGGGTGCTCAAGGAGCCGACGACGGCCCCTTCGGATTCTTGAGCTTGGCCCAGACGGCTTCCAGGGCGGCGATGTCGGCGTCGTCGAGCCGGTCGTCGAAGACCTCGGCGAGGGCCTCGCGGCGGGTGGCGTCGGCCTCCGCGAAGGCGCGGCGGCCCGCTTCGGTGAGGGCGATGCCGACCGACCGGGCATCCGTCGGCGAGGGTATCCGCTCGACCAGTCCGCGGGCCTGGAGCGAGTCGGCGACGCGGGAGACCTGGCTCCGGCTGAGCAGGGTCCTGGCGCCGAGCTCGGAGGGGGCGACCGGCTCCTTCTGGCCGCGCAGCCACAGCATGACCTCGAACCAGGACAGCGGGAGGTCGTGGTGGCGCGTGAGGGCCTGGTCGACCCGCGCGGTGAGGGTGGTACCGGCCCAGACCAGTCCGTAGAAGGCGTGGTCCCGGGAGGTGAGACCGCCCATGGTGAGCTCGTTGTGCGCCATGCGGACAGGGTACCGGTTGCGTGCACACGCACACAAAGATAATGTGTGTGTGCACGCACAGATAAAGGGAGACTTTCCATGAGCACCAAGACCGTCCTCATCACCGGCACCTCCTCCGGCATCGGCCTGGCCGCGGCCGTCGCCACCGCCCAGGCCGGCTGGCACACCGTCGCCACCATGCGCGACACCGGCCGGGCCGACGCCCTGCGCAAGGCCGCCGACGAGGCGGGCGTGGCCGACCTGGTGCAGGTCAAGCGGCTGGACGTGACCGACGCGGCCTCGGTCGCCGCCTGCGTGGCGGAGGTCGTCGCCGAACACGGCCGGCTCGACGCGGTCGTGAACAACGCGGGCGCCGGGTTCGTGGGCACCATCGAGCAGATGGGCATGGAGCCGGTCCGGGCCGCGATGGAGGTCAACTACTTCGGCGTCGTCGAGCTGACCCTGGCCGCCCTCCCCCACCTGCGCGCCTCCGGCGGGCGGGTCCTCACCGTCACCAGCGTCGGCGGCGTGATCGGCCAGCCGTTCAACGAGGCCTACTGCGCGGCCAAGTTCGCCGTCGAGGGCTTCATGGAGTCGCTGGCGCCGGTCGCCGCGTCCACCGGGGTCCAGGTGGCCGTCGTCGAACCGGGCGCCGTCGCCAGCGAGTTCGTCGCCAGCCTGCAGCTCGACGTACCGGCCCTGCTCGCCGAGGCCGGACCGTACGCCCCCGCGCTGAAGACGTACGTCGAGCGCACCACGCAGTCCTTCGCCAACGCGCAGACCCCCGCGGAGGCCGCGGCCCCCGTCGTCGAGGCGCTGACCGCCGACCGGATGCCGTTCCGCGTGCAGACCTCCGACTGGGCCCGCGACTTCGTCGCCACCAAGCTCACCGACCTCGACGGCTCGGCCGTGCAGTCCATGACCGCCGGCTGGGTCCGCTAGCCGCTCCGCTCCTGCCCCCGTGTCCCGGGGCTCCGCCCGGGGTGCGGGGGCCGGAGCCCGCGGATCGGACTCGGAGTCCGGGTCAGAGGAGGCCTGCGGCAGCCAGCAGGTACGCGACCATCGGGTCGTAGAAGCGCGGGTCGCGCACGTGGTCGTCCAGCGGCACCGCCACCTGGAGGGTGCCCTCCGCCTCGCCGACGAACAGCGCCGGGTCGTTGCAGTCCGCGTAGCCCACCGCGTCCAGCCCGCGCTGCGCCGCGCACCCCGCCCAGCCGTGGTCGGCGACGACCAGGTCCGGCTGGGGGCGGCCCTCCGCCGTCAGGCCGTCCAGGATCGCGGCCATCGGCTCCGGCGAGTGGGTGTGCCACAGCGTCGCCCCGCGCTCCAGGACGGCGACGTCCGCGAACTGCCACACCGAGCCCTCGTCCGCGACCAGGCCGGAGGGGATCACCACGATCTCGCAGCCCGCCGCGCGCAGCGCGGCCGCCGTCGCCCGGTGGACGTCCAGCAGGCCGCCCGGGTGCCCGGTGGCCAGCAGCACGCGCTGCCGGTCGAGGGCCGCCTTCCGCAGCCGTGCGGCCATCCGCTCCAGGCCGGACACCGTCAGCTCCGGGTCGATCGTGTCCTGGCCGAACCGGTACGCGGCGTCGTCGACGACCCCGCACCGCTCCGCCATCACGGCGAGCACGTCCTGCTCGTCCGCCCAGCGGTCGCCCAGTTCCAGGCCCAGCCAGTAGTGCCGGTCGCCGTTGGCGAGCTTGCGGTAGTGCGACAGGTTGTTCTCGCGTGGCGTCGCGACCTGACCCGAGATCCGGGTGCGGACCAGATGGTCGACGAGTTCGGCGCGGCTCGGTACGGGCGTCTCTATCGGCTTCGGCATGCGGCCCATTCTGCCGCCGCCGGGCCGGAGTCGTCGGTTCCATCCCGACCGGCGGACACGTGGCTTCATCCCGACAGCGCCCCGAACGCCCCGTGGGCCAACCGCCGCAGCAGCGATTCCGTCGCCTCGCGGCCGAGCGCCGCCAGGTGCGGGGTGGAGTTGAGCAGGCCGAAGACGGCATGGACGGCCACCCGTACCTCCGCCTCGCCGACCTCCGGGTGCAGTTCCCGCACGACCTCCACCCACAACTCCACGTACTGCCGCTGGAGCTGCCGTACGAGCTTGCGGTCGGCGTCCCGCAACCGGTCCAGCTCCCGGTCGTGGAGGGTGATCAGCGCCCGGTCGTCGAGGGCGAAGTCGATGTGGCCGTCGATGAGGGAGGCCAGCACGCCGACCGGGTCGCCCGCGGCCTCGGCCACCCGGTGGCGGCCTCCGGTCAGCAGCCGCTCGCTGATCCCGACCAGCAGCTCCGCGAGCATGGCGTCCTTGCCCGCGAAGTGGCGGTACAGGCCGGGGCCGCTGATGCCCACCGCAGCCCCTATCTCGTCCACGCCGACGCCGTGGAATCCGCGGGCGGCGAAGAGGCGCGCGGCCTCACTGAGGATCTGCTCGCGACGGGTCGGGGCGGCCGCTCTGGTGCTCATGGGAATCCATTCTAGACAGGGCCGTTAGCGGTCGTTAACCTAAGTCGTACATGCGTTAACGCTCATTAACAGCGTGCACCGAGCAAGGGAGCTCGACCGATGCAGCAGGCACCAGTGCTGACGAGCGCCGCGGACCCGGCGTCCGAGGCCTGGCGGACCAACGAGGCCGCCCACCGCGAGCTCGCCGAGGGGCTGCGGGCCCGGCTCGACGCGGCCCGGCTCGGCGGTGGCGAGAAGGCCCGCGCCCGCCACACCGCCCGCGGGAAGCTGCTCCCCCGCGACCGCGTGGACACCCTCCTCGACCCCGGATCCCCCTTCCTGGAGCTGGCCCCGCTGGCCGCCGAGGGCATGTACGGGGGCGCGGCCCCGGCCGCCGGGGTCATCGCGGGCATCGGCCGGGTCAGCGGCCGCGAGTGCGTGATCGTCGCGAACGACGCCACCGTCAAGGGCGGCACGTACTACCCGATGACCGTCAAGAAGCACCTGCGCGCCCAGGAAGTGGCCCTGGAGAATCGTCTCCCCTGCCTCTACCTGGTCGACTCGGGCGGCGCCTTCCTCCCCATGCAGGACGAGGTCTTCCCCGACCGGGAGCACTTCGGCCGCATCTTCTACAACCAGGCCCGCATGTCAGGCGCCGGCATCCCGCAGATCGCCGCCGTCCTCGGCTCCTGCACGGCGGGCGGCGCGTACGTCCCGGCGATGAGCGACGAGGCCGTCATCGTCCGCGGCCAGGGCACGATCTTCCTCGGCGGCCCGCCGCTGGTGAAGGCCGCCACCGGCGAGGTGGTCACGGCCGAGGAGCTCGGCGGCGGCGAGGTCCACTCCCGGATCTCGGGCGTCACCGACCACCTCGCGGAGGACGACGCGCACGCGCTGCGGATCGTACGGAACATCGTGGCGACCCTGCCCGAGCGCGGGGCCCTGCCCTGGTCGGTCGAGGCACCGCAAGAGCCGAAGGTGGACCCGTACGGGCTGTACGGCGCGGTCCCCGTCGACTCGCGCACCCCGTACGACGCCCGCGAGATCATCGCCCGGATCGTGGACGGGTCCCGCTTCCAGGAGTTCAAGTCGGAGTTCGGGCAGACCCTGGTCACCGGCTTCGCCCGGATCCACGGACACCCGGTCGGGATCGTCGCCAACAACGGCATCCTGTTCGCCGAATCCGCCCAGAAGGGCGCGCACTTCATCGAGCTGTGCGACCAGCGCGGGATCCCGCTCCTTTTCCTCCAGAACATCTCGGGCTTCATGGTCGGCCGCGACTACGAGGCCGGCGGCATCGCCAAGCACGGCGCGAAGATGGTCACGGCCGTGGCCTGCACCCGGGTCCCGAAGCTGACCGTGGTCGTCGGCGGCTCGTACGGCGCGGGCAACTACTCGATGTGCGGCCGGGCGTACTCGCCGCGGTTCCTGTGGATGTGGCCCAACGCCAAGATCTCGGTGATGGGCGGCGAGCAGGCCGCGTCCGTGCTCGCCACGGTCAAGCGGGACCAGATCGAGGGCGCCGGCCAGGAGTGGCCGCTCGAAGACGAGGAGGCCTTCAAGGCCCCGGTCCGCGCGCAGTACGAGGAACAGGGCAACTCCTACTACGCCACCGCGCGGCTGTGGGACGACGGGGTCATCGACCCGATGGAGACCCGGCAGGTGCTGGGACTGGCCCTGACCGCGTGCGCGAACGCCCCCTTGGGCGACTCGGGCTTCGGCATCTTCCGTATGTGACGTGTGACGTGAGGACCTCTTCGATGTTCAGCACTGTTCTGGTCGCCAACCGCGGCGAGATCGCGGTCCGGGTCATCCGCACGCTGCGGGAGCTCGGCGTGCGGTCCGTGGCCGTCTTCAGCGACGCGGACGCGGACGCACGGCACGTACGGGAGGCCGACACGGCCGTCCGGATCGGCCCGGCGGCCGCCGCCGAGAGCTACCTGTCGGTGGAGCGGCTGCTCGACGCCGCCCGCCGCACCGGCGCCGAGGCCGTCCACCCGGGTTACGGCTTCCTCGCCGAGAACGCGGCCTTCGCGGCCGCCTGCGCCGAGGCGGGCCTGGCCTTCATCGGGCCGCCGGCTTCGGCGATCTCCCTGATGGGCGACAAGATCCGCGCGAAGGAGACGGTGAAGGCGGCCGGGGTCCCGGTCGTGCCCGGCTCCTCGGGAAGCGGCCTGTCGGACGCCGAACTGGTCGCGGCCGCCGAGGAGATCGGCATGCCGGTGCTGCTCAAGCCCTCGGCGGGCGGCGGCGGCAAGGGCATGCGGCTGGTGCGGGACGCCGCCGTGCTGGCGGAAGAGATCGCGGCGGCGCGCCGCGAGGCGCGGTCGTCCTTCGGCGACGACACCCTGCTCGTGGAGCGGTGGGTGGACCGGCCGCGGCACATCGAGATCCAGGTCCTGGCCGACGCGCACGGCAACGTGGTGCACCTGGGCGAGCGCGAGTGCTCGCTCCAGCGGCGCCACCAGAAGGTCATCGAGGAGGCCCCGTCGGTCCTGCTCACGCCGGAGCTGCGGGCCTCGATGGGCGCGGCAGCGGTGGAGGCGGCCCGCTCGTGCGGGTACGTCGGCGCGGGCACGGTGGAGTTCATCGTCCCGGGGGGGGACCCGTCCTCGTACTACTTCATGGAGATGAACACCCGCCTCCAGGTGGAGCACCCGGTCACCGAGCTGATCACCGGGCTGGACCTGGTGGAGCAACAGCTGCGGGTCGCCTCCGGCGCCGAGCTGGGCTTCGACCAGTCCGGGATCCGGCTGACCGGGCATGCGATCGAGGCCCGCGTCTGTGCGGAAGACCCGGCGCGCGGGTTCCTGCCCTCCGGGGGGACGGTCCTGGCGCTGTCCGAGCCCTCGGGCGGGTCGGTACGCACGGACTCCGGGCTGGCGGCGGGGGTCGACACGGGCTCGACCTACGACCCGATGCTGTCGAAGGTGATCGCGTACGGCCCGGACCGGGCCGCGGCCCTCCGGGTGCTGCGGGGCGCCCTCGCCGACACGGTGATCCTGGGTGTCCAGACCAACGCCGGTTTCCTGCGGAGGCTGCTGGCGCACCCGGACGTGGTGTCGGGCGACCTCGACACGGGCCTGGTCGAGCGGGACCTGGGGTCCCTCCTGCCGGAGGGCGTGCCGCCCGAGGTGTACGCGGCTGCGGCCCTGCTGTCCGTCCCCCACCCCGCCCCTTCCCGGAACCGGGCTCTGCCCGGACCCGCGCCTCAGACGCCGGCGGGGCCGGATGCCTGGGTCGACCCGTTCGGGGCGGCCAACGGCTGGCGCCTGGGCGGCACCCCCGCCTGGACGGTCCACCACTTCCGCCTCCCCGGCCAGGAGCCCGTCGCCGTCCGCACCCGCCCGTACGGTTCCGGCACGGAGCTGCTGCTCGCACCCGCAGCCGACGGCGACGCCGGCCGGAATCCGGCCCTGCCGGCGATTGAGGCGCGGGGTCTGGGGCAGAGGCCCGGCGCACCGGCCCGCGGCCGGATCGTGGCCCGGACCGCCGAGTACCTGACGGTCGAACTCGACGGGGTCACCCACCGGTTCTCCTACGCCACCTCCCCGGAGGGGGCCTGGCTCGGCCGCGACGGCGACTCCTGGCACGTGCAGGACCACGACCCCGTCGCCGCCGCCCTCACCGGTGCCGGACACGCGGGCGCCGACACCCTCGCCGCCCCCATGCCCGGCACCGTCACCGTCGTCAAGGTCGCCGTCGGCGACCGCGTCGCCGCCGGGCAGAGCCTGCTCGTCGTGGAAGCGATGAAGATGGAGCACGTCATCTCCGCCCCGCACGCCGGCACGGTCACCGAGCTGGACGTCTCTCCCGGTACCACCGTGGCCATGGACCAGGTCCTGGCCGTCGTCACCCCGGACGAGGAAGAGGAGGAGGCGAAGTGAACGGGCTGCCCATGACCGTCCCGGCCCCCGGGCTGCCGGCCCGCGTCCGCATCCACGAGGTCGGTGCCCGCGACGGTCTCCAGAACGAGAAGACGGCCGTACCCACCCACGTCAAGGCCGAGTTCATCCACCGGCTGGCCGCGGCCGGTCTGACCACCGTCGAGGCGACCAGCTTCGTGCACCCCAAGTGGGTGCCCCAGCTGGCGGACGCCGAGGAGCTGTTCCCGCAGCTCCAGGACCTGGCCGGGGTGCACCTGCCCGTCCTCGTGCCCAACGAGCGCGGGCTGGACCGCGCCCTGGCCCTCGGCGCGGACCGCATCGCCGTGTTCGGCTCGGCGACCGAGACCTTCGCCTCCCGCAACCTGAACCGGACCGTCGCCGAGTCCCTCGCGATGTTCGAGCCGGTCGTGGCCCGCGCCAAGGAGGGCAAGGCGCACGTCCGCGGCTATCTCTCCATGTGCTTCGGCGACCCGTGGGAGGGGCCGGTCCCGGTCCACCAGGTCGTCCGCACGGCCAAGGCCCTGCTCGACCTCGGCTGCGACGAGCTCAGCCTCGGCGACACCATCGGCGTCGCCACGCCCGGCCACGTCCGGGTGCTGCTGAGCGAGCTGAACGAAGAAGGCGTGCCCGCCGACCGGATCGGTGTGCACTTCCACGACACCTACGGCCAGGCGCTGTCCAACACCCTCGCCGCGCTCCAGCACGGGGTGACCACCGTCGACGCCTCCGCAGGCGGCCTCGGTGGGTGCCCGTACGCGAAGAGCGCCACCGGCAACCTCGCCACCGAGGACCTGGTGTGGATGCTCGACGGTCTCGGCATCGAGACCGGCGTCGACCTGGCCGCCCTCACCGCCACGAGCGTGTGGATGGCCGAGCAGCTGGGACGCCCCAGCCCCTCCCGTACCGTCCGCGCCCTCTCCCACAAGGAGTAACGAAGACATGCCCCTCGACCACCGGCTCACCCCCGAGCACGAGGAACTCCGCCGTACCGTCGAGGCGTTCGCGCACGACGTCGTCGCCCCCAAGATCGGCGACCTGTACGAGCGGCACGAGTTCCCGTACGAGATCGTCCGCGAGATGGGCCGCATGGGCCTGTTCGGCCTGCCCTTCCCGGAGGAGTACGGCGGCATGGGCGGCGACTACCTCGCCCTCGGCATCGCCCTGGAGGAGCTGGCCCGCGTCGACTCCTCGGTCGCCATCACCCTGGAGGCGGGCGTTTCGCTGGGCGCCATGCCCATCTACCTCTTCGGCACCGAAGAGCAGAAGCAGCAGTGGCTGCCGAAGATGTGCGCCGGCGAGGTGCTCGGCGCCTTCGGCCTGACCGAGCCGGACGGCGGCTCCGACGCCGGCGGCACCCGCACCACGGCCGTCAAGGACGGCGACGAGTGGGTGATCAACGGCTCGAAGTGCTTCATCACCAACTCCGGTACGGACATCACCGGTCTGGTCACCGTCACCGCCGTGACGGGCCGCAAGGCGGACGGCCGTCCGGAGATCTCCTCGATCATCGTCCCGTCCGGCACCCCCGGCTTCACGGTGGCCGCCCCGTACTCCAAGGTCGGCTGGAACTCGTCGGACACCCGCGAGCTGGCGTTCGACAACGTGCGCGTGCCCCTGGCCAACCTGGTCGGCCAGGAGGGCCGCGGCTACGCCCAGTTCCTGCGCATCCTCGACGAGGGCCGCATCGCCATCTCGGCGCTCGCCACGGGCCTCGCGCAGGGCTGCGTGGACGAGTCGGTGAAGTACGCGAAGGAGCGCAAGGCCTTCGGCCGGCCCATCGGCGACAACCAGTCCATCCAGTTCAAGCTGGCGGACATGGAGATGCGCGCCCACATGGCGCGGATCGGCTGGCGCGACGCGGCCTCCCGCCTCGTGGCCGGGGAGCCGTTCAAGAAGGAGGCGGCGATCGCGAAGCTGTACTCCTCCACCGTCGCCGTCGACAACGCGCGTGAGGCCACCCAGATCCACGGCGGCTACGGGTTCATGAACGAGTACCCCGTGGCGCGCATGTGGCGCGATTCCAAGATCCTGGAGATCGGCGAGGGCACCAGCGAGGTGCAGCGCATGCTCATCGCCCGCGAACTGGGCTTCGCCGGCTAGACACCGCGCACGCAGTACCTGGGGGCCCTAGAACTTAGGGCCCCCTTACCGCTTTCAGCCAAGGTTAGGCTAACCTTCCCTCCGAACGGCCCAGTGGTCGCCCGGCACGCATGAAAGCGGACATAGACATGCCCAAGTCCCGTACCTCCCGCCTCTCCCGCCGCGGTCTCCTCGCCGCCGGCGGTGCCCTCGGCCTCGTCGCGGCCCTCACCGCATGCGGCGGCTCCGACTCGGCGAAGGGCGGGGCGGGCGACAAGGACAAGGGCGCTGCGGCCTCGGGTGCCTGGACCTTCAAGGACGACCTCGGCAAGGACATCGGCCTCAAGGCCAAGCCGAAGAACATCGTGGCCTACACCGGCACCGCCGCCGCGCTGTACGACTACGGCATCAAGGTCAAGGGCGTCTTCGGCCCGACCAAGACCGCCGACGGCAAGGCGGACAGGATGGCCGGCTCGATGGACATCTCCAAGGTCGAGGTCCTCGGCAACGTCTACGACGAGTTCAACGTCGAGAAGTACGCGGCCCTCCAGCCCGAGCTGCTGGTCACCAACACCTGGGACGGCAGCTACTGGTTCGTTCCGGAGGCCTCCAAGGACAAGATCCTGAAGCTGGCCCCGGCCGCCGCGATCGGCGTGGGCGGCGACGCCTCCCTCGACAAGGCGCTGGAGCGCACGGCCGACCTCGCCAAGTCCCTGGGCGCCGACCTGAACACCAAGCAGGCCGCCGACGCCAGGGCCCGCTTCGACGCGGCCTCCGCCAAGGTCCGCGAGGCCACCAAGGCCAACCCGGGCGTCAAGGTGCTCGTCGGCTCCGGCTCCGCCGACCTGTTCTACGTCTCCACCCCGAAGACCTCGGCCGACCTGAAGTACTTCGAGACCCTCGGCGTCGAGTTCGTCACCCCGGAGAAGGACAAGCTGGACGCGGGCGGCTTCTTCGAGAGCCTCAGCTGGGAGAACGCCGGCAAGTACAAGGCCGACCTGGTCCTGCTCGACAACCGCACGGGCACGCTGCAGCCGGAGGAGCTGAAGGCCAAGCCGACCTGGGCCGAGCTGCCCGCCGTCAAGGCCGGCCAGGTCGCCCCGCGCGTGACCGAGCCGATCTACTCGTACGACAAGTGCGCCCAGATCCTGGAGGACCTCGCGAAGTCCATCCAGAACGCCAAGAAGGTCAGCTGACCCTCGGCGCCCGGACCAGGCGCCGCTTCCACTCCCAGGGGGACTCTCCGCATGACCGCCACCGCACCCGACGCCACCGCGTCCGACTCCGCCCCGGCCGCCGCCCACTTCCGGTTCTTCGAACTCGAAGTGCTCCGCACCCGCCGGCTCGGGCACTCGTTCCTGCGGGTCACGTTCGGCGGAAAGTCCCTCGCGGGCTTCCGTTCGGGCGGCTACGACCAGAGCCTCTCGCTCTTCCTGCCGCCTGCACACGAGGAGCACACCGTGCTCCCGTCCACCGACGAGGACACCTGGTTCGGCGCCTGGCGCGCGATGCCCGAAGCCGACCGCCCGGTGATGCGCTCGTACACCGTGCGCGAGCAACGCCGTACGCCCGAGGGCGCGGACGAGGTCGACATCGACTTCGTCCTGCACGGGGACTCGTCCCCCGCCTCGTACTGGGCCGGGCGGGCGGTGACCGGCCGCCGGATCACGGCGATCGGACCGGCCGTCGCGGAGAACAAGTCCGTACGGTTCCAGCCGCCGGCCGGCACCGACGCACTGCTGATGTACGCCGACGAGACGGCGCTTCCCGCCGCCGCCGCGATCCTGGACCGGCTTCCGGCCGGCACGCGGGTCGCGGCCTGGTTCGAGGTTCCGCACGCCGACGACCGGCTCGTCCTGCCGACCCTCGCCGACGCGGACATCACGTGGATCGTGCGGGAGGGCGGTGCGGGCAAGGAGCGTGCCGAGCGGGTGCTGGAGGCGCTCCGGGCGGCCGAACTGCCGGTCGCCGAAGCTCCGTACGTCTGGCTGGCGGGCGAGGCGGGCACCGTCCGGGCGGTCCGCAGGCATGTCGTCCAGGAACGCTCCATCGACCGGCGCGCGGTGCGCTTCACCGGCTACTGGCGCCTCGGCGCGAGCGAGGAGCAACTCCTCGCCGAGGCGTACGCGGGTCAGGCAGCCAGCGAGGACCCCGCCTCCGAGCTGTAGCAACTCCCTTTTCCCGCACCCGTTTTCGATGATGGGCCCCGGCTTTTCGCCGGGGCCCATCATCATTTGGCGCGAAAATTAGGTTAGGCTAACCTAAGAATCATCTTCCCCACCCCCCTCTTTTCCCGCCCGGAGGAACGTTGATGCGCTCGCATCTGCTGAATGAGACGACCGCGGACCTCTACCGGCGTTCCGTCATCGAAGGCGTCGAGCGCGTCGCCGCCAAACTCGCGACCACGGAGCGGCCCCACACCGGCATCTCGGTCGACGAACTCGCCCCGGTGATCAACGGGATCGACCTGGACCGGCCGCTCGAAGACCCGGCCGCCGTCCTCGACGAGCTGGAAGAGGTCTACCTGCGCGACGCGGTGTACTTCCACCACCCGCGCTACCTGGGCCACCTCAACTGCCCGGTCGTCATCCCCGCCGTACTCGGCGAGGCCGTCCTCTCGGCCGTCAACTCCTCCCTGGACACCTGGGACCAGTCCATAGGCGGCACCCTCATCGAGCGCCGCCTGATCGACTGGACCGCCGGCCGCATCGGCCTCGGCCCGGCTGCGGACGGCATCTTCACCTCCGGCGGCAGCCAGTCCAACTTCCACGCGCTGCTGCTGGCCCGCGACGAGGCCTGCCGCACCGTCATGCGGCGCAGCGAACGGCCGCTCGCGAAGTCCGAAGTCCTGCCCAGGCTGCGCATCTTCACCTCCGAGGCCAGCCACTTCAGCGTCAGGAAGTCGGCCGCCATGCTCGGGCTCGGCTACGAGGCCGTCATCACCGTCCCGGTCGACCGGGGCCGCCGCATGGACACCTCCGCGCTCGCCCTGGAGCTGGAGGAGTGCGCCGCCGAGGGCCTGTTCCCGATGGCCGTCGTCGCCACCGCCGGCACCACCGACTTCGGGTCCATCGACCCGCTCCCCGAGATCGCCCGCCTGGCCGCCGAGCACTCCGCATGGATGCACGTGGACGCCGCGTACGGCTGCGGACTGCTGGTCTCCCCCACCCGCCGGCACCTGCTCGACGGCATCGAACGGGCCGACTCGGTCACGGTCGACTACCACAAGTCGTTCTTCCAGCCGGTCAGTTCCAGCGCGATGCTGGTGCGCGACCGCGACACCCTCGGACACGCCACCTACCACGCGGACTACCTCAACCCGCGCCGCATGGCGCAGGAGCGGATCCCGAACCAGGTCGACAAGTCCATCCAGACCACGCGCCGCTTCGACGCGCTCAAGCTCTGGATGACCTTGCGCACCATGGGCGCCGACGGCCTCGGCTCGCTCTTCGACGAGGTCATCGACCTGGCCGCGGCCGGCTGGGACGTCATCGACGCCGACCCGCGCTTCGAGGTCGTCGTCAAGCCCCAGATCTCCACCCTGGTCTTCCGCTACGTGCCCGGAGGCGGGGTCCGCAAGGACCTCGTCGACGAGGCCAACCTGCACGCCCGCAAGGCACTGTTCGCCTCCGGCGAGGCAGTCGTCGCCGGCACCAAGGTGGACGGCGACCAGTACCTGAAGTTCACCCTCCTCAACCCGCAGACCACGACGGCCGACATCGCAGCCGTCCTCGACCTCCTCGCGTCCCACGCCGAGCAGTACCTGGGAGAATCCCTTGCAGTCGCCTCGTGAGCCCCGTGACCCCCGCCGGCCCTTCGACTTCATCGGTGTCGGCCTCGGTCCCTTCAACCTGGGACTCGCCTGTCTGACCGCGCCGATCGGCGAGCTCGACGGCCTCTTCATCGAGACGAAGCCGCACTTCGAGTGGCACGCCGGGATGTTCCTGGACGGCGCGCACCTGCAGACGCCGTTCATGTCGGACCTGGTCACCCTGGCCGACCCGACCTCGCCCTTCTCCTTCCTGAACTACCTGAAGGACAAGGACCGGCTGTACTCCTTCTACATCCGGGAGAACTTCTACCCGCTGCGGACCGAGTACAACGACTACTGCCGCTGGGCCGCCGACCGCCTCGACAACGTGCAGTACTCCACGTCCGTCACCGAGGTCACGTACGACGAGCGGGCCGGTCTGTACGAGGTCCACACCGACCGCGGCGAGACCCACCTGACCCGCCGCCTGGTCCTGGGCACCGGCACCCCGCCGTTCCTCCCGCAAGCCTGCGCCGGGCTGGGCGGCGACTTCACGCACAACTCCGCGTACATGCAGCACAAGGCGGAGCTCCGGCAGAAGAAGTCGATCACGCTCATCGGCTCCGGCCAGAGCGCGGCGGAGATCTACCACGACCTGCTGTCCGAGATCGACGTGTACGGCTACCGGCTCAACTGGGTCACGCGTTCCCCGCGGTTCTTCCCGCTGGAGTACACGAAGCTGACGCTGGAGATGACCTCACCGGAGTACGTGGACTACTTCCACGCGCTCCCCGAGGAGACCCGGTACCGGCTGGAGAACCAGCAGAAGAACCTCTTCAAGGGCATCGACGGCGAGCTCGTCAATGCCATCTTCGACCTGCTGTACCAGAAGAAGGTCACCTCGCCGGGCCCCGTCCCGACCACCCTGCTGACCAACACCTCCCTGAACTCGGCGGCGTACGACACCACCACGGGCACCTACACCCTGGGGCTGCGCCAGGAGGAGCAGGAGCGCGACTTCTCCCTCGCCACCGAGGGCCTGATCCTCGCGACGGGGTACAAGTACACGCTGCCGCAGTTCCTGAACCCCGTCCGCGACCGCCTCGCCTTCGACGGCCACGGCCGTCCCGACGCAGCGCGCAACTACAGCATCGACGTGGCCGGCCGCGAGGTCTTCCTCCAGAACGGCACGGTCCACAACCACTCCATCACCTCGCCCGACCTGGGCATGGCCGCGTACCGCAACGCCTACATCGTCGGAGAGCTCCTCGGCCGCGAGTACTACAAGGTCGAGAAGTCCATCGCGTTCCAGCAGTTCGCGGCCCCGGAAGGCATGCACGCATGAGCACCACCGAAATCCTGTACAGCCGCGTCGACGCGGACCTCGGGACCTTCTCCGTGAGGCCCCTGGACCCGTTCGCCGACGCGGAGCTGCTGCACGGCTGGGTCACCCACCCGAAGGCCTCGTTCTGGATGATGCAGGACGCCTCGCTGCCGGACGTCGAGCGCGAGTACATGCGGATCGCCGCCCACGAGCACCACCAGGCCTTCATCGGCCTGCACGAGGGCCGCCCGGCCTTCCTGATGGAGACGTACGACCCGAGCGAGCTGGAGCTCGTCGGCCTGTACGACGCCCAGCCCGCCGACGTCGGCATGCACTTCCTCGTCGCCCCGAGCGACCGGCCGCTGCACGGCTTCACCCGCGCGGTCATCACCACGGTCATGGCCGCGGTCTTCGCCGACCCGGCCACCGGGCGCGTCGTGGTCGAGCCGGACGTCGCCAACACCGCCGTGCACGCCCTGAACGAGGCCGTCGGCTTCGTGCCGGAGCGGCAGGTCACCAAGCCGGAGAAGGAAGCCCTGCTGAGCTTCTGCACCCGCGCGCAGTTCGAGGCGGCCACCGGCCTGACGGGAGCCTCCGTATGAGCCTCGCCGACGCGATCTCGCACCTCTCCCCCGAACTGTGGGCCCGCGCGAACCGCGCACTGGTCCGCAAGGCCCTGGCGGAGTTCTCGCACGAGCGCCTGCTGACCCCGGAGCCGCTCGGCAACTCGGCGTACTCGGTCCTCAGCGACGACGGCACCGTGGAGTACCGCTTCACCGCGGCCCTCCACGCCCTGGACCACTGGGCGGTCGACGAGGCCTCCGTCACCCGCCACCGGGACGGCGCCGAGCTGCCCCTGGACGCGATCGACTTCCACATCGAGCTGAAGGACGCCCTCGGTCTCAGCGCCGAGGTCCTGCCGGTGTATCTGGAGGAGATCTCCTCCACCCTGGCGGGCTCGGGCTTCAAGTACACGAAGCCGCAGGTCCCGGCCGCCGTCCTGGCGAAGTCCTCCTTCCAGGACATCGAGACGGGCATGACCGAGGGCCACCCCTGCTTCGTCGCCAACAACGGCCGGCTCGGCTTCGGCGTGCACGAGTACCTCTCGTACGCCCCGGAGGCGGCGAGCCCCGTCCACCTGGTGTGGGTGGCGGCCCGCAAGGACGTCTCCACCTTCACGGCGGGCGCGGGCCTCGACCACGACGCGTTCATGCGCGCGGAGCTGGGCGAGGACACCATCGCCGGCTTCGAGGCCGAGATGTCCTCCCTCGGCCTGGACCTGGCGGACTACCACCTGCTGCCGGTCCACCCCTGGCAGTGGTGGAACAAGACCACGGTCACCTTCGCGGGCGAGATCGCGAACCGCCGCCTGGTCCTGCTCGGCGAGGGCGCGGACGCGTACCGGGCCCAGCAGTCGATCCGTACGTTCTTCAACACCACGACGCCGGCGAAGCACTACGTGAAGACCGCCATCTCGGTCCTCAACATGGGCTTCATGCGCGGCCTGTCGGCGGCCTACATGGAGGCCACCCCGGCGATCAACGACTGGCTGCACCAGCTGATCGAGGGCGACGAGGTCCTGCAGTCGGTGGACTTCTCGATCATCCGCGAGCGCGCGGCCATCGGCTACCACCCCCGCCAGTACGAGCGCGCCACCGACCGCCACTCCCCGTACCGCAAGATGCTGGCCGCCCTGTGGCGCGAGTCCCCGGTGGAGTCGCTCCGGGAGGGCGAGCGGCTCGCGACGATGGCCTCGCTGCTCCACGTGGACGCGGACGGCCGCTCCTTCGTCGGTGCGCTGATCGAGGATTCCGGCCTGACCCCGGCCGAGTGGCTGCGCCACTACCTGCGGGCCTACCTCGTCCCCCTGCTGCACTGCTTCTACCGTTACGACCTGGCGTACATGCCGCACGGCGAGAACACGATCCTCGTCATCGAGAACGGCGTGGTGAAGCGGGCGATCTTCAAGGACATCGCCGAAGAGATCGTGGTCATGGACCCCGACGCGGTGCTCCCGCCGGCCGTCGAGCGCGTCAGGGCCGACATCCCGGAGGACATGAAGCTCCTGTCGGTCTTCACGGACGTCTTCGACTGCTTCTTCCGCTTCCTGGGCTCGATCCTGGCCACGGAGGGCATCTGCGAGGAGGACACCTTCTGGCGGGCGGTCGCGGACTGCGGCCACGCCTATCAGGAGTCGACGCCGGCCCTGGCGGAGCGTTTCGTCCGCTACGACCTGTTCGCGGACGAGTTCCAGCTGTCCTGCCTGAACCGCCTCCAACTGCGCAACAACAAGCAGATGGTCGACCTCGCCGACCCGGCGGCCGCCCTCCAGCTGATCGGCACCCTCAAGAACCCCGTCGCGCGCTTCGCTGCGCGGCGGTGACCGGGGGGCGGGCGCGGCGTCGATACGGTCCCTCGACACCGCGCCCGCCGCCGTACACCCCCCACCGGCCTCCGCCTGCGGGCGCCTCCGCCCCTGCCCCCCGGAACCTCAGGCGCACCTCAGGACCACGGCACGTCCGGGGCCCGGTAGAACGTGATGTCCTGGGCGTCGAGGCGGGGCGCCTGGGCCGCCAGGCGCCGGCTGTAGTCCGTCCAGTTCTGCGGGCCCCGGCTCCAGCCCAGTTCCGCCAAGCCCAGGATCCGGGGGAAGGCCATGAACTCCAGGTCCGGGCGGGTGGCGATGGTCTCCGTCCAGAGGGGGGCCTCCACGCCCAGGACCGAGGATTGCGGGACTCCCGTCAGGTACGCACCCGGGTTCCATTCGTAAGACCGCCGCACCGGGACGTAGCCGGCCCAGGCCAGGCCCTGCTTGGTCGTGGTGTCGTACTTCATGTCCAGGTACAGGCGGTCCGCCGGCGACAGGATCAGCGGATGGCCCGCCTTCGCCGCCGCGGCCACCCCCGCCTTCTCGGCGGCCGAAGTCCTGTCGTGGCCCCAGTACTGGAGCACGGTGCCCCGTGCCGGCCGGGCCGTCGCCAGCTGGTGCCAGGCCACCACCGTCTTGCCGTGGCGTGCCACGGCCTGCTGGGCCCGGTCCATGAACGCCCCGTAGTCCGCCGCCGGCGTCGAGAGCGCCTCGTCGCCGCCGATGTGCAGGTAGCGGCCCGGCGTCAGCTCGGCGAGCTCGCCGAGCACGTCGTCGATGAACTCGTACGTCCGCTCCTTGCCGACGCACAGCGAGCTGAAGCCGACCTTGGTCCCGGTGTACCGCTCGCGCGCCTTCCCGTCGCAGTTCAGCTCCGCGTACGAGGCCAGCGCCGCGTTGACGTGCCCCGGCATGTCGATCTCCGGGACCACGTCCACGTACCGCTCCCCCGCGTACGCCACCAGGTCCCGGTACTGCTCCTTCGTCCAGTACCCGCCGGGTCCGCCGCCGACCTCGCCGGCGCCGCCGTACTCCGCCAGCCGCGGCCAGGAGTCGATCGCGATCCGCCAGCCCTGGTCGTCGGTCAGGTGCAGGTGCAGGGTGTTGACCTTGTACTGGGCGAGCTGGTCGACGTACCTCTTGACCTGCTCCACCGTGAAGTGGTGGCGGGCGATGTCGAGCATGGCGCCCCGGTACGCGAAGCGGGGCGCATCGGTGATCTCACCGCCGGGCACGGTGCCCGGGCCGGACACCGGCAGCAGCTGCCGCAGCGTCTGCCCCGCGTGGAAGAGCCCCGCCGGGGTCCGGGCGGTCAGTGTGACCCCACCCGGGCCGGACTCCAGCCGGTACCCCTCGGCGCCGACGCCCTCGGCGTCCCCGTCGAGCCGCAGCCGGATCCCGTCGCCGCCGGCCGCGTCGACCACCGGCAGCGGGAGCCTGCCGGGGCCCCTGAGCTGCTGTGCGAGGAGCTCGCCGACCCGGCGGACCTCCTCGTCGCCGGTCGGGCCGGTACGGATCACGGTGCCCGCTCCGACGGCGTACCCGGGGCCTTGGGGGCGGGCGGAGGCCGGAGCGGGCAGAAGCTGTTCGTAGGGGGTGAGGGCGGCGGGGCGTGCGTCCCCGGATCCGGGGTCGTCACCGGGGGATGCCGCGCAGGAGACGGCCGCGCCGAGGACGAGGAGGGTGCCGAGCGTGCGTCGCAGGACTCTCATAGGGCAGGTATAGGCCAACTGGCTTTCTGTGGCCGGTGCGAGAATCGATGGATGGCGGAAATCATCCAGAAGGACGGCACATGGACCTTCGACGGGGACGCGGTGCGCATCGTGCCCGGCCGCGACAAGGGGGTGGGGCTGCTGCGCCAGACGCTGGGCGAGGTGGTCGTGCCGCTGCACGCGCTGGCAGGGGTCAGTCACGAACCGGGGCGCAAGGCGGGCCGGTTGAGGCTGAAGCTGCGTGACGGAGCAGACCCGCTGCTCCAGGTGACCGGTGGGCGGCTGCCGGACGCCTCCGACCCGTACCGGCTGACCGTGGAGGCGGACCGGACCGGCGTGGCGGAGTACTTCGTGGACGAGGTCCGCAATGCGCTGCTGCTGGACCAGGTCGGCGCCGGACCGGCGGACGCGTACCTGCTGCCGGGGCCGGCCGTGCCGATCACCGTGGCGGCGGGGGACGGAACGGTGGTTTTCGACGGCGACAGGGTGGCACTGGACTGGAACTGGACGACGGAGGAGGCCAAGAGCTCCGGGGGGCCGCGCGAATTCCGGGTCGCGGACCTGCGGGCGGTGGAGTGGTCCCCGTCGAAGGGCCTGGACAACGGATGGATCCGGTTCACGCTGGCGGGCGCCCCGGCGGCGCCCGCACCCAAGTACGACCCGTACACGGTGGAGCTGTTCGGTTTCAAGAAGGACCCGCTGATGGCGCTGGTCGCGGCAGCCGTGGCGGTGCGGATGCCGCATCCCCGCAGTGCCGCGGCCCCGGCCGAGCACGACCCGGCCCCGTCCCCGGCGCCGGTGCCGGAGCTCGCGGCCTCGGCCCCCGGGCCGGTGGCCGCGGAGGACCACGACGCGCTGCTGCGCCGGCTGCGGGAGCTCGGCGACCTGCATCAGGGGGGCATCCTCACGGCGGAGGAGTTCGCTGCAGCCAAGCAGGCCGTTTTGCGGCGTTTCTAACCGCTTAGTAACTGGATTTACACATTCCGCTGGTCTGGACCAGGTGGATCCTGCCCGATTCCGGGCAGAATCTTTGCGTTCCCGGCCGCGGCCCGTCAGTATCTACGAGTGCTCGACCGCCGCCCGTCTCATGACGATCTCGTCGACCACCTGGTGCGCAGCACCGCGCTGCAGCGCGGCGAGGCCGCCCGGGTGGTGCTCGACGTGCTCGCGTACTTCGACGAGACGGCCGAGGAATTCGTGCGCCGCCGCCACCGTGAGCTCCAGTCCGGCGGCGCGGTCAACGCGGAGATCTTCGAGCGGATCGCGGCCGAGCTGCCGCACCGCGCCGTGGCGCCGCCGGAGCTCTCGCTCCGGCAGCTGCGCCGCATCGTCTACGGCTGAGCGACAGGGCCGCCGGCAGGGCGCGGCGACAACAGCGGCAAGAGCAACCGAACTTCAGGAGGGGCAAGACTTTATGTGCGGAATCGTGGGATACATCGGCAAGCGTGACGTGGCACCGCTGCTGCTGGAAGGCCTGCAGCGGCTGGAATACCGCGGGTACGACTCCGCGGGCATCGTCGTGAACAGCCCGAAGTCCCCCGCGCTCAAGGTGGTCAAGGCCAAGGGCCGCGTCCGCGAGCTGGAGTCCCGGGTGCCCAAGCGCTTCGCGGGCACCACCGGCATCGCCCACACCCGCTGGGCCACCCACGGCGCGCCGAGCGACCTCAACTCCCACCCGCACCTCGACGCCGACAGCAAGGTCGCGGTCGTCCACAACGGCATCGTGGACAACGCCGCCGACCTCCGCGCCAAGCTGGAGTCCGAGGGTGTCGTCTTCGTCTCGGAGACCGACACCGAGGTCATCGTCCACCTGGTCGCCCGCTCCCAGGCCTCCACCCTGGAGGAGAAGGTCCGCGAGGCCGTCAAGGTCATCGAGGGCACCTACGGCATCGCCGTCATGCACGCCGACTTCGCCGACCGCATCGTGGTGGCCCGCAACGGCTCCCCGGTCATCCTCGGCATCGGCGAGAAGGAGATGCTCGTCGCCTCCGACGTCGCCGCGCTCATCGCCCACACCCGCCAGGTCGTCACCCTGAACGACGGCGAGATGGCCACCCTCAAGGCCGACGACTTCCGCACCTACACCACCAGCGGGACGACGACCAACTCCACCCCCGAGACCGTGGAGTGGGAGGCCGCCTCCTACGACATGGGCGGCCACGACACGTACATGCACAAGGAGATCTCCGAGCAGCCCGACGCGGTCGACCGCGTGCTGCGCGGCCGGATCGACGACCGCTTCAGCACCGTGCACCTGGGCGGCCTGAACCTGGACCCGCGCGAGGCGCGCGGCATCCGCCGGGTCAAGATCCTGGGCTGCGGCACCTCGTACCACGCGGGCCTGATCGGCGCCGGCCTCATCGAGAGCATGGCCCGCATCCCGGCGGACGCCGAGCCGGCCTCCGAGTTCCGCTACCGCAACCCGGTCGTGGACCCCGACACCCTCTACATCGCCGTCTCCCAGTCCGGTGAGACGTACGACGTGCTGGCGGCCGTGCAGGAGCTCAAGCGCAAGGGCGCCCGCGTCCTCGGCGTGGTCAACGTGGTGGGCTCCGCGATCGCCCGCGAGGCCGACGGCGGCGTGTACGTGCACGCCGGCCCCGAGGTCTGCGTCGTCTCCACCAAGTGCTTCACCAACACGGTCGTGGCGTTCGCGCTGCTCGCCGTGCACCTGGGCCGGATCCGGGACCTGTCGGTCACCGACGGCAAGCGGATCATCGAGGGCCTGCGCAAGCTGCCCGCGCAGATCGAGGAGATCCTCCAGGGCGAGGACGAGATCAAGCGCCTCGCGGCCGAGTACGCCGAGGCCAAGTCGATGATGTTCATCGGCCGGGTCCGCGGCTACCCGGTGGCCCTGGAGGCCTCCCTCAAGCTGAAGGAGATCTCCTACATCCACGCCGAGGCCTACCCGGCCTCCGAGCTCAAGCACGGCCCGCTCGCGCTCATCGAGCCGGCGATGCCGACGGTCGCGATCGTCCCCGACGACGACCTGCTGGAGAAGAACCGCGCGGCGCTGGAGGAGATCAAGGCCCGCAGCGGCCGGATCCTGGCGGTCGCCCACCGCGAGCAGGAGAAGGCCGACCACACCATCGTCGTGCCCAAGAACGAGGACGAGCTGGACCCGATCCTGATGGGCATCCCGCTCCAGCTGCTGGCGTACCACACGGCCCTGGCCCTGGGCCGGGACATCGACAAGCCGCGCAACCTGGCGAAGTCGGTCACCGTCGAGTAGTCGCACCGATCACGCAGAACGGCCCCCGGGGGATTCCCCGGGGGCCGTTCCCGCGTTCCGCTCCCGTACGCCGGCCCGCCGGCCGGCCCGCGGCGCTCAGCCCGCGGCGACCGCGCCGCGGCCGGAGGCCTTGCCCAGCGCGGTGGGCCAGTGGGCGAGCGCCGCCGTGGCGCCGTACCAGAACAGCAGCCCGGAGACGGCGGCCACCCAGCCGGCGGCCTTGGCGAGCCCGCCGCTGTCGGCGAAGGAGCCGACCGCGAGGAGCAGCAGGGAGAGGGTGAGCAGGGCGTAGGCGCCCTGACCGAACAGTCCGCTCGATGCGCTCACGGTGAGGGTCAGCGCGAGCAGGGCGAAGAGGACCAGGAACAGTCCGGCGGCGTGTGCCGAAACCTTTCCGTCCGCCCCTGCGGCCCAGGTGAACCAGAAGGCGCCGAGGCCCGCGAACGCGGTGCCGTTGAATCCGTTGCCGCCGCGGAATTCGAGGACTCCGAGGACGAACAGGGCGAGACCGCCGACGTAGGTCGCGAGTGACACGGAGTTGGCCGCGGACACTCCGCTGACGATGGCGGTGTGGCCGATACCGAATGCGAGAAGGGTGAGACCCAGGGCTATGTTCCCGAGGGTCGAAGTCGAGGCCGTGCTTCCCGCAGAGACACCATTGTCCACGGCGGGCTCCCTTCGATCTGCAGTTGTTTGCTGCGTCCCAGCAGCATTTATCTACCCTTTACATGGGGGTTCACAACCGCACAATCGACGTACAGCGGGTTACGGAATGACAACAACCGGTCGCTGTGCGCGCTTGGCCAGCCGACCCGCGACGGAGCCGAAGATCCGGCCCACGATCCCGTGCGTGGAGCCGACGACGATGGCGTCCGCCGAGTACTCCCGGCCGACCTCCTCCAGCTCGTGGCAGATGTCCCCGCCCCGCTCGACCAGGATCCACGGCACCTCGGCCAGGTAGTCCGCGCAGGCGAGCTCCAGCCCCAGGACCTCGGTCCGGTGGTCCGGCACGTCCACGAAGACGGGCGGCTCGCAGCCGGCCCACACCGTGGTGGGCAGCCGGTTGGCCACGTGCACGATGATCAGTCCGGATCCGGACCGGCGGGCCATCCCGATCGCGTACGCCAGCGCGCGCTCGCTGGAGGTGGAGCCGTCGAACCCCACCACGACCCCGTGCCGGAAGGCCGGGTCGCAGGGATGACGTGTCTGTTCCGCCGCGCGCAGGTCGCTCGACGTGTGGTCGGCGAGCGGTTTGCGCTTGCGGTCCGCGGGTTCGGGGGATTCGTGACCGGCCATGGCTGTCTCGGCGAAGGGGTCCTCGGGGGAAGGGACAAGGCGTCGGGGCGACATCGGGCGGAAGCGACTATTGAAAAATGACGACTCAGGGTGACGGAGCTCTGTCCGGGAAGCATCTTCCCAAGCCCATACCCACCAGGGTACGGCGACACCCCTGTCCTGCACAGGGCTTGCCGCCCTTGGAGAGCGTCCCAGGGAGCATGCCGGAGCGAGGGCTCCTTGGCAATGGCCGCTGTCCCCTACAGCCAGTGACGAGCCGCCGCGCGCCACCCGTGCGCGCAGTGACCGAGCCCTGCCGCACGCCGTTGGACAGGCGTCCGACCGTCCAGGAAGAGCCCGCAGGGAGCACGCCGTGCCCGGTCGTCCGGTTCACCCCGTCCAGCCCGCTCAGCCGACCCCGCCCGTCCGGTCCCCGCGGTCCGCCCCGCGCCCGGACACGGCCCCCCGTTTCGCGCCCGCTCCCGTTCACCCGTCCGTTCACCCGTCCGTGCGCCCCGGCAGGCGCCCCCATGACGACCCCGCGGGTGACGTGGTGCGCTGGGCCGCCTTCAGCTGCCTGCTCGTACCCGTCGTGCTCGTCGTGTACGGGACCTCCTTCGGCGGGGCCGCCGTCGCGACCCTCGGGCTGGTCGCGGTCACGGCGGCGTGCCGGGCGATGCTGCGCTACTCGGAGAAGGCGCAACGGGCCGCCCTGGTCCTCACCGAGGACCGGCTGCCGCCGGGCCGGCGCCGCCGGCATTCGCGCGCCGGGCGCGGCTCCGGGCGCCGTGCGCGCCGCGGCTGACACACCTCCGGCGGAATCTCCTCTGAGGACTGACTGATTCGCACACCCACACCCGCATATTTTCAGCCAACTTCCCGGAACAGTGCCGGTCTTGCCGAAACGCCCCCTCAACCCCCCCACCACCAGCGACGACAGCGCCGGGGTGACTCCGAGACCCTACGGGTACTGGCCATGGCCGGAGGTCGAGCTTCCCACTCCGGTAGCGGAGTGGAACGCTTCCTGATCGAATGCTTTTCGCCAAGTTGCCAAGTCGACATAGCGCTGCGTGCTGAACTTGTCACGCCGACACCACGGGACGCAGTAGATTCGATCATGTATTTACGGCGGGGGATCCACGTGCAAGGCCGAGGGGAAACGTGCAGGTGCGACCAGACCAAGGAGTCGCGACACCCAAGGGGGGCTTAGCCATGAGCCAGGATTCCACCGCCGTCGTCGCAGACGCCGGCAGGAAGCTCGCGGGGCGTCGCCGCAGGGAGATCGTCGCAGTGCTGCTGTTCAGCGGCGGACCGATCTTCGAGAGCTCCATTCCACTTTCCGTGTTCGGCATCGACCGGCAGGACGCGGGAGTTCCACGCTATCGACTGCTCGTATGCGCCGGGGAGGACGGTCCGCTGCGGACCACCGGCGGACTCGAGCTCACCGCGCCGTACGGGTTGGAGGCGATCGCCCGGGCAGGCACGGTCGTCGTTCCCGCCTGGCGCTCCATCACTTCACCGCCGCCTCCGGAAGCGCTCGACGCACTGCGTCTGGCGCACGAGGAGGGCGCCCGGATCGTCGGACTGTGCACGGGAGCCTTCGTGCTCGCCGCCGCCGGTCTGCTGGACGGCCGGCCCGCGACGACGCACTGGATGTACGCGCCGACGCTGGCCAAGCGGTACCCGTCCGTCCATGTCGACCCGCGCGAGCTGTTCGTCGACGACGGCGACGTGCTGACGTCCGCGGGCACCGCGGCCGGAATCGACCTGTGCCTGCACATCGTGCGCACGGACCACGGCAGCGAGGCGGCCGGGGCACTGGCCCGCCGGCTCGTCGTCCCGCCGCGCCGCACGGGCGGCCAGGAGCGCTATCTCGACCGGTCGCTGCCGGAGGAGATCGGCGCAGACCCGCTGGCCGAGGTCGTCGCCTGGGCCCTGGAGCACCTCCACGAGCAGTTCGACGTGGAGACCCTCGCGGCCCGCGCTTACATGAGCCGGCGCACGTTCGACCGGCGGTTCCGCTCGCTGACCGGCAGCGCGCCGCTCCAGTGGCTGATCACCCAGCGGGTGCTCCAGGCACAGCGGCTGCTGGAGACTTCCGACTACTCGGTCGACGAGGTCGCCGGACGCTGCGGGTTCCGCTCGCCGGTCGCCCTGCGCGGGCACTTCCGGCGGCAGCTGGGGTCCTCCCCGGCCGCCTACCGCTCGGCCTACCGGGCGCGCCGGCCACAGACCGACGTGTCCCAGGTGACCGAAATGCCGGGGAGCCCGGTTCCGCACCAGCGCACTCCGCAGCCCCATCGGGCGGCGGCGGCCCTGGCCGCGGCCGGCCCGACGGTGACGGAGCTGTACGCCCCGAACCGGGTCCTGCGCGAGCACGCGTAGCTCCCGCCCGGGCACTGCCTGCGGCAGGTCCCCCGCATCGGTCGTCACCGATGCGGGGGACCTTTCGCGTAATCCGCATAAGCTGGGCCGCATGAACGATCGCATGGTGTGGATCGACTGCGAGATGACCGGGCTCTCGTTGACGGACGACGCACTTATCGAGGTGGCCGCACTGGTCACCGACTCGGAGCTCAATGTGCTCGGCGAAGGCGTGGACCTCGTGATCCGCCCGCCGGACGCGGCCCTGGAGAACATGCCCGACGTGGTGCGCGAGATGCACACCGCCTCCGGACTGCTCGACGAGCTGGCCGACGGGATCACCCTCGCGGACGCCGAGGCGCAGGTCCTGGCGTACGTACGGGAACACGTGAAGGAGCCCCGCAAGGCTCCGCTCTGCGGGAACTCGGTCGGCACCGACCGCGGATTCCTGCTACGCGACATGCCCGCACTGGAGAGCCACCTGCACTACCGGATCGTGGACGTGTCCTCGGTCAAGGAGCTGGCGCGGCGGTGGTACCCGCGGGCGTACTTCAACAGCCCGCCGAAGAACGGCAACCACCGGGCGCTCGCGGACATCAAGGAGTCCATCGCCGAGCTGCGCTACTACCGGGAGGCGATCTTCGTGCCGCAGCCCGGACCCGACTCGGACACTGCCCGGGCCATCGCCGCCAAGCACACCCTGTCCGCCGAATAGGACCCGGCAGACCCTCCGGAGACGGCTCGGGGGAAAGGGGGGCGCGAGCACCCTCCCGGACCCTGTACCCTTTTCTTCGGCCGGTCGGTTTTCCGACCGGACATGGTGGGTGTAGCTCAGTTGGTAGAGCACCTGGTTGTGGTCCAGGTGGCCGCGGGTTCAAGTCCCGTCACTCACCCTGCGAGAGGGCCCCGGTACGCGAAAGCGGACCGGGGCCCTCTGCGTTATCCGGCCTCCGGCCTCCGGTTTTCCGGGTCCTACGAGGACTCCCGCACCACCAGCTCGGTCGGCAGCACCACGCCCGCCCCCGCGGCCTCCCCCGCCATCCGCGCCAGCAGCACGCGCGCCATGGTCCGGCCCATCTCCTCGACCGGCCGGCGGACACTGGTCAGCGGCGGATCCGTGTGCCGGGCCAGCACCGAGTCGTCGAAGCCGACCACCGCCACGTCCTCGGGTGTCCGGCGGCCGGCCGCGCGCAGCTCGCGCAGGGCGCCCGCCGCCATCACGTCGGAGGCGGCGAAGACCGCGTCGAGGGCGGGGCGGCGCTCCAGCAGCTCTCGCATGGCCCGGCGGCCGCCCTCCTCGGTGAAATCGCCGCCCGAGACCAGCGACTCGTCGACGGGGACCCCGGCGGCCGTCAGGGCCTCCCGGTAGCCGTCGAGCCGGCACCGCGCCCCGTACACGTCCGGCGGTCCGGTGATGGCGGCTATCGCACGCCGGCCCCGGCCGAGGAGGTGGCGTACCGCCCCGGCGGCGCCCGCCAGGTTGTCGCAGTCCACCGAAGGCAGCGCCTCGGCGGCCGAGCGGCGGCCGCTGATCACGGCCGGGATGCCGAGCCCGGCCAGCAGCCCGGGCAGCGGGTCGTCGGCGTGGACGGCGACGAGCAGCACCCCGTCGACGCGGTGCGCGGACAGGGACTGGGCGAGCCGGCGGCGCTCGCGGTCGCCGCCCGCGAGGGTGAGGACCAGCTGTACGTCGGTCTCGGCGAGGACGGCGCCGATCCCGCGGACCGTGTCCGAGAAGTACGGCTCGGCGAAGAAGCGCGACCGGGACCCGGGAACGACCAGAGCGACGGCATCGGCGCGGTTGGCGGCCAGGGCGCGGGCGGCGCGGTTGGCGAGCGCCCGCGGCCGACTCGCCCCCGTCGGCCAGGCGCCCTAACGGGCCTGGCGCCGCCGGTGACCTGCGTGGAAGAGGGTTGCGGCGGTCAGGGCATAAAGGCCGCCGGTGATGCCCAGTCCGACCGGATCTACGGCACGGTCGTCCGTGGCCTCGATCCAGGGGTCCAGGCCGGCCAGCCGGTCCTTGAAGAGGACGACGCGCCGCCCCGTCGCGAACTGGCCGTGGCAGTTCTGGATGTCGCCCAGTTCCGCTCGGCTCCCCGAGTCGTCGACGACCCGGCAGAAGTGCCGTACGTCGCCCTTGGCGTTGACCCGCTCTCCTGCCTCGACGACCACAGCTCCGGCCCGTTCACCGAGCTGTTTCATGTACGTCTCGTTGAGGTTGGACCCGGCGAACAGACCCAGTGCGAGGACGGCGAAGCCCACCAGGGTTGCGGCGCCCGCCCGGTTCCAGACAGAGCCCGCCACGATCGGACCGGTGGCCGCCGCGGCGAGGACGATCAGGACTCCGACCCACAACATGCCGTAGGGGTACTGGCTGACGAAGCCGCCCACCGTGGCCGCCGTCGGAATCAGCACGGCCCAGAACAGCGTGTTCGCCGTCCGCCGCGGCTTCTCGGCCACGGCCGTCTCCGCGCTCCCGGATATCCCGAATGTCTGCATGCCGATCCCCTCGCGCCCCGTGCCGTACCTCCCGACACCCTAAGGAGGGATCACGGCGGTCAGGCGCGGAAGGCGTCCGCGTGGTCCTCGGCCCAGGTTTCGAAGGTACGGGCCGGGTGACCGGTGAGGTGCTCGACGGCGTCGGTGACCTCGGCCGGGAGGCCGTCGCCGGCGGCCCAGTAGTCGAGGAGCGAGTCGGCGTAGGGGCCGGGTATGAAGCCGTCGACCTCGGCCTTCCATTCCTCGGCGGTGACGGTCTCGAACGGCACGGGCCTTCCCAGGACCTGGCCGAGTATCGCGAGTTGGGTTGCGAAGGCCAGCGACTGCGGGCCCGTCAGGTGGTACGCGCGGCCGGCGAGGGCCGGGTCGGTGAGGACGGCGAACGCGGCCTCGGCGAGGTCGGCCTCGTGGACCGGGGTGCCGTGGGAGCCCGGGTAGGGCAGGTGGACCGCGCGGCCGGACTTCAGCGACCGGGCCCAGCCGAGGGAGTTGCTTGCGAAGGCGCCGGGGCGCAGCAGGGTGGTGCGCAGCGGGGAAGCCAGCAGGGCCTCCTCGACGGCGAGATGGGAGGCGGCCAGCGGGCTGTCGGCTGCGTCGGGGGCGAGCACCGAGGAAGAGGACAGGAGCACGACGTGCTCGACTCCGGCAGTGACGGCCTCCTTGACGAAGGCACCGATGGCGGCGGCTTCGGCGTAGAGGAAGACGGACCGGACGCCGGCCAGGGCGGCGGGGAAGGTCGAGGGATCGCCGAGGTCGCAATGGACGGTGCCGGGTGTGTCCGCCACGCGGGAGGCGAGGCGGTAAGGGATGCCGTGGGCGGTGAGAAGGGAGGCGAGGCCGCGGGCAACGGCGCCGCGGGCGCCGGTGACGAGGATCGACATGGCGGGTTCCTGTTCTTGTTTCTGTTCCGGAGCGTGGCACTCACGCTAGGATGACTACGTGGCACAGATTCTGCACGAACAACATTCTGCGTCACACAGATAAATTTCAGGCATGGAGAAGCCGATGTCAACCGATTCCCCTCGTTCGAGTGCGGGCCGTGATGAGTGGAGCCGCGCCGAGCTGCTCGCGCGCATCGTCACCGAGAGCCAGCGGCACTACGCCGACTACTCGCTCTTCAACCAGGCGATGGCCGACCACGTCGGCCTGCACCCCACCGACATGCAGTGCGTGGCCCTCCTCGACATGGAACCCGGGCCCGTCAGCACCGGCGACATCGCCCGGCTCACCGGCCTGACCTCCGGCTCCGCCACCCGCCTCGTCGACCGGCTGGTCAAGGCCGGCATCGTCGAGCGGCACGCGGACCCCCACGACCGGCGCCGCTCCCTCGTCTCCCTCGCCGCCGAGGCCCGCCGGCGGCTCGGCGAGGCCTGGGACACCCCCGGCCGGGCCTTCGGCGCCGTCCTGGAGAGCTACTCCGACTCCGAACTGGCCGTCATCGCCGACTACCTGCACCGCGCCGCCGAGGTCGGCCGGTCCCAGGCCCAGCGCCTGAACTCCGGCGGCTGAACCACGGCGGGGAACCACGACGGGGAACCACGACGGCTGAAGCACAGCGGCTGAAGCACGGCGACACGCCTACGGGCCGGCTTCCGGCACGCGGACAGGGCCTGCCGAACCCCGCGTTCCGCGGCTACGGTCCCGCCCGACGGGCAACGGAGCGCGCCGGAGACACGGGCATCCGGCCTCGGCCCTCGTGCTCACCGCCGGGCTGATCCTGGTCTTCGGGACCCTGTTCGCCGTCCAACCGACCGCGCCCGGCCCCTTCGGCGCACCGGACGCCGGTGCCCGTGCCGACGTACGACTGTGGTCGCCGGAGCCCGCGCTGCTGTGCACGATGGCCGTGCTGCAAGGCGCCGCGCGGAGCGGGGCCAAGCCGCGGCGGCCGCCGGGCCGCTGGCGGGGGCGTACGGCCACCGGGCCGCGTTCGCCGTGTCGTGCGCGGCGGCGGCCGCCTCCGCGCTGCTGGCGTGGGCGGCCGCCGGCCGGGGTGCGCGCCTCAGCCCCCCGCCATCTCCCTCAGCCCCTGCTCCAGCCCTTGGGCGTCCATCACCGGAAAGACCTCGATCTCGGCGTGGAGCTGCATGAACAGCCCTTCGAGCAGCGGCGGCATCTTGGCGCTGTCCTGCATGTCGAAGACGATCCAGCAGGTCCGGACGCCCTCGGAGAGCCCGAAGTAGGCGGCCTCCGGCTTGAGGTCGTCCATGAGCTTCTTCATGAGCTGCGGCAGGCCGCCGCTCTTGATGGACTCGTTGCCGGCCGGTGTGTCGATGTGGGCCCTGAGCATGACTCTCATGCCTGACTCCTTTCGTCAGGCCCACAGTCGGCGCGGCCTCGGGTACCGGCAACATCTCGGCGCCCATCCGGGACCGTCCCCGGCTCCCCCGCGCCGGCTCCCCTGCATCGGCCCCCTGCCTCGGGCCCCTGCGTCAGCTCCCCCGCGTCGCGCTCCGGATGTGGAAGTTGAAGTCCGTGTGGCCGAGGGTGCCCATCAGGCGGAGCCAGACGGGGAGGAGCATCTCGGTGCCCCGCGCCGACTCGATGCCGCCGAGGTCGAGGACGCTCGCCTCCGGCCAGCCGAAGGAGTACAGCAGCTCGCGCACGGACTTCTTGGCGCCGGCGTCCTCGCCCGACAGGAACACGCTGTGCTCGCCCGGGACGCGGGCCGGGTCGACCATGATCTGGCAGTTCATCGTGTTCAGCGTCTTGACCACGCGCAGCCCCGGGAACGTCCGCTGGAGCAGTTCGCCCAGGCTGTCGTCGTTCACCGGGTCCAGGGTGGGCGGGAACCCCCGCGAGAAGTCCAGCGGATTGGCGATGTCGATCAGCACCTTGCCGTCCAGGTGCGCGGCGTCCGCCTCCGTCAGCGCGGCGACGCTGGCCTGCCCGCTGGTGGCGTTAACCAGCACCTCGCCCTGCCGTGCGGCATCGGGGAAGGAGGCGAGGCCGACCTGCGGGTGGGCCTCCTGCCATTCTGCGTACTCGGTACGGGCGAGGGTGGCCTCGGGGTTCCGGGTGCCGATGACCACGTCGTGCCCGAGGGAGACGAGGCGGGCGGCCACCGTTCGGCCGACGATCCCGGTGCCGAGGACTGCGTAGCGCATGACCAGTTCCATTCCGTTCGGGGGAAGGATGAGCAACCACCCCGTACGGTATGCCGCCGGTGCCCGCCGGCGGCCCAGGATCCCGACGTCGAGGAAGATTTCGTAGCGCGAGGGGTCGTCGGGGAGGAACCAGTGGAATCCCTCCTCGAAGAGGACGGCGATGTACGCCGCCCGCCCCGATCGCCGCCCGCAGCGGTGCCGGGCCGGGCCGCGCCGGGTCATGCGGCCGGGTCGGGCCATGCGGCCGGGCCGCCGTGTCAGGCGCCGCGCCGCTTGCGGCGGCCGCGGCGCGTGCCCGCACCGCCCGGCCCTCCCCGCGCCCGGTCGTCGAGGGCGATCCACACCCTGACCTCGGTCCCGCCGAGCATCGAGCGGCCGATCCGCACGTCGCCGCCCGTCGATTCCGCGACCCGGCGCACGATGTCCAGGCCGAGGCCCGTCGAACCGTCCCGGGCGCCGTCGTTGCCACGGCGCAGGGCCGCGTCCGGATCCGCGATGCCCGCGCCGGCGTCCGAGACGAGCACGATGACCGCGTCCCCCGCGTCGTGGACGTCCACCGCGAACGGGGTGCCCTCCGGGGTGTGCCGGAACACGTTGCCGAGCAGGGCGTCGAGGGCGGCCGCGAGCTCCGGCCGGGCGACCGGGATCCGTACCGTACGGTCCACGCCCGCGAGCCGCACCTCGCGGCCCTCGTCCTCCGCGAGCGCCGACCAGAAGGCCATCCGGTCGCGGATCACCTCCGAGGCGTCGCAGCCCGCCCCGGCCCCGCCCGCGGCGGCTGCGGGTGCGCGCTGTTCACGGGCCGTACGGATGATCGTGTCGACCTCCCGTTCCAGCTGCTCGACCGCCGCCCGGGTCTGCTCCGCGGCCGGCCCGTCGCCGAGCGAGGCCGTGTTGAGCCGCAGCACCGTCAGCGGCGTCCGCAGCCGGTGCGAGAGGTCGGCTGCCAACTCCCGTTCGTTGGCGAGGAGTTCCACCACCTGGTCCGCCATCGAGTTGAACGCGACGGCCGCCGAACGGAGTTCCTTCGGCCCGTCCTCCGGCACCCGCGCCCCCAGTCGGCCCTCCCCCAGCTGGTGCGCGGCGTCCGCGAGCCGCTCGGCCGGCCGCACCAGCCGGGCACCGAGCCGGTCCGCGACCGCGACCGAGCCCACGATCAGTGCCAGGCCGACGCCGGCGAGGACCACCCAAGCCGTCGCGACGCCGTTGCTGACCTCGCTCTCCGGTACGAAGATCTCCACGACGGCGATGTCCCCCGACCCGAGTGCGGTCGGCTGGAGCAGGGCCGATCCGCCGCCGGCCAGCGGGGCCGTCATCGCCCGGCCGATCCGCCGGGTCTCCCCCACGGCGTGCGCCCCGGCCCGGCCGGTGCCGATCTCCACGGGTGCGCTGTCGCCGATCGCGGGCACGTGGACGGCCATCCGCCCGGCCGCGCCCATCTGCGTGGACTCCACGGCCTTGCGCAGCTGCCCCGGGTCGGTGGTGATGGACAGGGTCGGGCCGATGCTGGCGGCCTGCCGCTCGGCGTTGGAGAAGGCCCGGTCGCTGGCCATTTCCTGGACGACCAGCCCGAGCGGCACGGCGAAGGCGACGACCACCATGGCCGTGACCGCGAGGCACACCTTGACCAGCGCCCATCTCATCGCGCGCTCACCGGGGCGGCTCCAGCTTGACGCCAACCCCCCGCAGCGTGTGCAGATAGCGGGGGTTGGCGGCTGTTTCACCCAGTTTGCGGCGCAGCCAGGACAGGTGCACGTCGATGGTCTGGTCGTCCCCGTACGACTGCTGCCAGACCTCGGCGAGCAGTTCGCGCCGGGCCACGACCACCCCGGGGCGCCCGGCGAGGAATGCCAGCAGGTCGAACTCCCGCCGGGTCAGGTCCAGCACGGCCCCGTCCAGTTCGGCCTGCCGGCGCAGCGGGTCGATGGCCAGCCCGCCCACCCGCAGGACGCGCGAGGGCGGCTCGGCCCCGGTGGCCGCGCGGGCGCGGCGCAGGACGGCGGCCATCCGGGCGGAGAGGTGCTCCACGGAGAAGGGCTTGGTCAGGTAGTCGTCGGCGCCGTCGTTGAGGAGCCGGACGATCTCGGTCTCGTCGTCGCGCGCGGTGGCGATGATCACCGGGACGTCGGTGATGCCGCGCAGCATCTTGAGCGCCTCGGACCCGTCGAGGTCGGGCAGCCCGAGGTCGAGGATGACCACGTCGAACCGGTGGTGGGCGACCTCGCGCAGCGCCTCCAGGGCCGTGCCGACGCTCCGCACGGTGTGGGAGGCCTCGGTCAGGTGCCGGATCAGGGCCGAACGTACGAACTGGTCGTCCTCGACCACGAGCACACTTGCCATGGGCGGCACCGTAGTCCATTCGGGGGACCGTGCGGGGTGTCGGGCGGCCTCCGGGGTGGGTGGTGCAGTATGTGCCCTGATGCACAGAGGACTTGTTCATGCTCTCGCCTGGACGCTGGCGACCGGGGCGGCGGTGACGCTGTCCTGGTGGGGCGTGCACTCGGTCATGTCCGGAACGGCCTACGATCCGCCGCTCGCGGTGCCGCTGACCAACCAGCCGCTGTCCTCCTCGACGCACCGCGCGGCGGCGCCGTCGTCCGAGCCGTCCCCGGACGCGCCGTCCCCCTCCCCGTCGGCGTCGCCCTCCGCCCCCGCCTCCCCCGCCAAGCCCCCGCAGAAGGCGGCGGACCCGTCGAGCCCGCGCCCGGACGGGCAGCAGGACGGGGGCGGGGATCCGGGCAAGGTGAAGGCGTACCCGGTCACGGGCGGCCGGGTGGTCTTCGACATCGGAACGTCCTCGGCGGAACTGGTCTCGGCGACGCCGGACGCCGGCTGGCAGATGCAGGTGTGGAAGCAGCCGTACTGGATCCGGGTCACCTTCACCAAGGCGGGCCGGGAGATGTCGGTCTTCTGCACCTGGAACGGCCACCCGCCGATGGTGGAGACGTACGAGGGTTAGACCGTCCGGCCGGCGCACGCCCGGTCGCCGGGGCTCAGCGGAAGACCGAGGGCGGGGGCTCCGGCGAGGCCACAGCCGAGGCGTCCGTGACGGGGGCCGCGCCGCCCGCGAAGTCGGCGAGGGCCCTGCCGTGTTCGACCCGGCCGGGATGCGGGTCGCTCGCCACCCGCCGGGTGAACTCGGCGACCGGCAGCTCGCGGTCGGCAGCCACCAGTACCGCGTTGCCGAATCGTTTCCCCCGCCACACCACCGGGTCGGCGGCCAGCGCCAGGTGCTCGAAGCGGGACGCGGCCGTCGCGATCTGCCCCTTCAGGTGCGCGAGCGGCGGACCGTCCGCGAGGTTGGCCGCGTACCAGCCGCCGGGTGCGAGGACACGCCGTACGTCGTCCAGGAACTCGGCACTGGTCAGGTGCGCCGGGGTGCGCGCGCCGCTGAACACGTCCGCGATCACCAGGTCCGCCCAGCCGTCCGGGATTTTGGCCAGGCCCGCCCGCGCGTCCACCGCCCGGACCCGGACCCGCGCCTGCGGGTCCAGCGGCAGGTGTTCCCGTACGAAGGCCACCAGAGCGGCGTCGATCTCCACGACCTGCTGGGTCGAGCGGGGGCGGGCGGCGGCCGTGTAGCGCGCGAGGGTGAAGGCTCCGCCGCCCAGGTGCACCACGTTCAGGGGCTGCCGGGCGGGCGCGACGAGGTCGATCAGGTGGCCGATCCGCCGCTGGTACGCGAAGTCCAGGTACCCCGGATCACCCAGGTCCACATGTGACTGCGGGGCCCCGTCGATGAGCAGGGTCCAGGCGTCCGCGCGCTCCCGGTCGGGGGCCAGCTCCGCCGTGCCGCCGTCCACCTGCCCGGCGACCGCCTCGGAGCTCCCGCGACCGCGCTGTCTGCTGCCTTTGCCCTTGCCTGCCACCACCCCATTGTGACCGGTCAGCGGCAGTTGTCCGCCGCCTCGATCAGGCGGGCCGCCTCGCCGAGCGCGGCGCGCAGCACCTCCGGGTCGGTGACCGGGCCGACGGCCTCCGGGGGGAGCAGCCAGCCGGTGTCGCCGGCGGTGGGCGACACGTCGCCGAAGCGCATGCCGCGCCCGTTGGTCTGGGTGCACGCGCTGCCCGGCATGTCCCAGGCGTCGGCCGTGCCGGGCGGGACGAGGAAGCCGAGGGTGTCGCCGGAGCCGTCGTGCAGCACCGGGCCTACCCCGCCGGGCAGGCCGGCGGCGCGGCGGATGATGTCCACGGCCTCCAGGCCCTGCCGGGCGGGCACGGTCACCAGGTCCGGCGCCTCGGCCGGAGCTGCCGGGACGGGGGTCGCGCCCGAAGACGCGGGCGCGGTGTTCATTCCAGTGCTCTCCATGACACCCTCCACCAAGGGAACCCCTCCTCGATCCGCGTACGGGCGGGGCGGGAGTCACCTCACACCCCGCATGGGCTCAACGCGCCAGAACGTCAACGGGTGCGGCGGCAAGACGCTGCAAAGGATGGCAGTTCATGGCGGATCGCGGGTGAGATATCCCTTTTGTAGGCAAACACCGTGTGAGCTGCCCGTCTCTGGCGGTACGTTCATGCGCGCCGGGCCCGGCTCCATCCGCGGAACCGGCGGTGCGTCCCTTGCCAGAGAGGCCACGTCCATGGCGGCGTTCCCCCACTCACCGAATCAGACGTTCCGGCGGCTGCGCGGGCAGCACTCCCCGGCCGAGTTCGCGGCCATGGTGCGCCGGGCCGCGAAGGAGATCGGAGAAACGGTTTCCTGCGACGCCCGCTACATCGGCCGGGTCGAGTCCGGCGAGATCCGCTGTCCCAACTACGCGTACGAGCGGGTCTTCCTGCACATGTTCCCCGGCCGGACCCTGGCCGATCTGGGCTTCTCCCCGCGCGAGGCGGTCCGCGGCCGGTCGGCGCAGCGCACCGCCCCCTTCACCCACAAGGAGAGCGACGTGCTGCGTCGCGCGTTCATGGCGGGCGGCTCCGCGACCGTGGCGGCCGCGACGATCGGGCTCACCCTGCTCGGCGACACCCGGCGGCCACCCGCCCGGGCCGGCGAGTCCGAGGCCGCGGCGGTCGAGGAGGCCGTACGCCAGATCCGGCTGCTGGACGACCGGCACGGGGCCGACGCCCTGTACCGCAGGGCCGCCGAACCCCTGCGCGCCGCCTACGCGTTGCTGGATGCGGGAGCCACCCGGCAGTCCACCGAGGACCGGCTGCACGCGGGTGCCGGTGAACTGGCCGTCTCCGTGGGGTGGCTGGCGCACGACTCCGGCCGCTTCGACGACGCCCGCTCGCACTACGCGGAGGCCCTGGCGACGGCCCGGGTCTCGGGGGACGCGGGCCTGGAGGCGCACGCCTTCAGCAACATGGCGTTCCTGGCCCGGGACTGCGGCCGGCCCCGGGAGTCGGTACGGGCGGCCCAGGCGGGCCGCCGGGCCGCCCGCTCCCTCGGTTCCCCGCGGCTGCTCTCGCTGCTCGCCCTGCGGGAGGCGGGCGGCTGGGCGGGGCTGGCCGACCGCAAGGCCTGCGAGGACGCGCTGACCCGGGCGCACACGGAGTTCTCCCGCGGCAAGGCGGCGGCGGACCCGGAGTGGATGTCCTTCTTCGGCGAGGCCGAGCTGGAGTCCCTGGAGTCGCGCTGCTGGGCGGCCCTCGGCGAGTACGCCCGGGCGGCCCGGCACGCCCGCCGCGCGGCGGACCTCCAGGATCCGCACTTCGCCCGGAACGTGGCCCTCTACACGGCCGAGCTGGCCGGGGACCTGGCCCGCGCGGGCGCCCCGGACGAGGCGGCCTGGGCGGGCGGGCGGGTCCTGGACCTGCTCACCGAGGTCCAGTCCACCCGGATCCGGTCCATGCTCTCGGGGACGGCCCGCGCCCTGGTCCCGCACCAGCGCAGCCCCCGGGTGGCGGCCTTCCTGACCCGCCACGCCACGGTCTGACCCGCCACCCCGCCGGCCGGGCCGATCGGGCCCGGCCCGGTCAGATGTCCAGGTGGCCCGTGTCGTTCCAGCGCTCCAGCGCGGGAGCCCCGTACGCCCAGCCCAGGACCGAGAGAGAGGTGGGCTCCAGACGGATGCGGGCGCCGAAGGAGGCTTCGAGGCCGAGCCAGCGGGCGGCCAGGGTGCGCAGGACGTGGCCGTGCGCGAAGACCAGCACGTCGCGCTCCGCCGAGCGGGCCCAGGCGACCACCTCGTCGGCGCGGGCGGCGACGTCGGCGACGGACTCGCCGCCCGGGACGCCGTCGCGCCAGATCAGCCAGCCCGGGCGGATCGCCTGGATCTCGGCCGGGGTCATGCCCTCGTAGTCGCCGTAGTCCCACTCCATCAGCGCGTCCCACGGCTCGGCCCGGGCCCCGAAGCCCGCCAGGTCGCAGCTCTCGCTCGCGCGGACCAGGGGGCTGGTGCGGACCTCCACGCCGGGCAGGCCGTTCCACGGGGCGCGGGCCAGCCGCTCGCCGAGCAGCTTGGCGCCCTGCTTGCCCTCCTCCAGCATGGGCACGTCCGTGCGTCCCGTGTGCTTGCCGAGCTGGGACCACGCCGTCTGGCCGTGGCGGGCCAGGAGGATGCGGGGGGCCATAGGAAATCCTCCTGGTGCGTAAGGGTTCATGCTGTTTCAGGCGGTTGCGTCGTCCATCCATCATCCATCACGTGAACACCAGGCAACCCACCCCGTCGCACAAGCGTCCTACACCGTATGACTGATCGGCAGAAGCCCGCCCGCTGGTGGGCCGAACTGCTGCTCCTGGGACTCGTCTACGGCGCGTACACCGGTGGCAGACTCCTCGCCCGGGGCGACGTGCACCTCGCCGTCGGCCACGGGCTCGCGATACTCCGGACCGAGGAACTGCTGGGCATCGATCTCGAACGGCCGCTCAACCGGCTCTTCTCCCACCAGGGGTTGCTCGGGATACCCGCCGATTTCGTCTACGCCTCCCTGCACTACCTCGTCACCCCGGCCGTGCTGGTCTGGCTGTACCTGCGCCACCCCCGGCACTACCGCGGCGCCCGCACCTGGCTGGTGGTCTCCACCCTCCTCGGGCTCGTCGGCTTCACGCTGATGCCCACCTGCCCGCCCCGGCTGCTGGACGCCGCGTACGGGTTCACCGACACGATGGCCCAGTACAGCGCGTACGGCTGGTGGGGCGCCGAGGCCAGTGCCCCGCGCGGGCTCGGGGGCCTGACCAACCAGTACGCGGCCATGCCGAGCCTGCACGTCGGCTGGGCCCTGTGGTGCGGGGTCCTGCTGTGGCGGCACGGGCGCCACCCGCTGCTGCGGGCGCTCGGCATCGCCTACCCCGCCGTCACCACCCTCGTGGTCATGGGCACGGCCAACCACTACTTCCTGGACGCGGCCGCCGGGGCCGTCGTGATGGCCGCCGGATACGCGATCTCCCGCCTGCTGTCCGCCCGGACGGCCGGTTTCCGCGGTACGACCACGATTGTCAGTGGCGGATGGGACACTTCCGCCCGTGAGCTCCTACCCGCCCAGCGGCCCGCCCCCGAAGACGACACTGCGGCAGCGGCTCGCTGACCTGCGCGGCCCCGCCGTACCGCCCCGCCCGCTCGACGCCCGCGCGCTGGCTGCCCTCGCCGCCAACCCGGGATGCGGCAGACGCGCCCTGCTCGACGGCGCCGGCGTGGACAAGACCGCACTGGCCGCGGCCCTCGGCTCGCCCGCCGCCTTCGGCCAGTCGCAGTTCGCCATCATCCGCGGGAACTCCTTCGAGGCCAGGGTCAAGGGCGGCGGCGGAGCCGCCCTCCTGGAACTGGTCCACCGGCACCTGGGCGCCGGCGCCGAGCCGCCCGGCCCGGGCACCCCCGTCCCCGACCTGACGGCCGCCGGGCCCGAAGGCCGCGCCGCGCGCACCGCGCTCGCACTGCGCGAGGCCACCGCCGCCGGGGCGTGGACCCTGCTGGACCACCCGATGCTGGCGCTGGAGGTGGCGGGCACCCCCGCCTACCTGGAGCCGGATGCCGTCGTGGTGCATCCCGACGGCCGCTGGACCGTCGTGGAGATCAAGTCGTTCCCGCTGATCGACGGAGCGGCCGATCCCGCGAAGGTGGGCGCCGCCGCCAGGCAGGCCGCCGTGTACGTGCTGGCCCTGGAGAAGACCGCCGAGAAGCTGCCCTCCGCCGTGGTGGGGCACACCGTCCTGCTCGTCTGCCCGAAGGACTTCTCCAACCTGCCCGCAGCCGCGCCCGTCGACGTCCGCCGGGAGCGTTCCGTGACCCGGCGCCAGCTGGACCGGCTGACCCGGGTCGAGGAGCTGGCCGCCGCCCTGCCCGAGGGGCTCAGCTTCGACCCGGCACGGCCCGCCGCGGAGCTGACCGAGGCGGTCTCCGCCGTCTCTGCCGCCTACGCCCCCGAATGCCTGGCCGCCTGCGAGCTGGCCTTCCACTGCCGGGAGCGGGCCCGTGCAGCCGGCGCGGTGACCACCCTCGGCCGCTCCGTACGGGGGGAGCTCGGCGCGCTCACCACCGTCGAGGAGGCCCTCGCGGCCGCCGCCGGCGGCGGCCGTCCCGACGACCCGGCGGCGGCCGCCCTGCACCGGGCGGCCCGGTTGCGCGCCGAGGCCCTGGAGGCAGCCGCATGCCGCTCCTGACCACCCTCGCGCGCCTGGAGGCCGTCCGGGCGGGCCGGGCCCGGCCGCTGGCGACCGTACGGCACCGGCATCTGAGCGAGCGCCCGCTGGTCCTCGTACCCCTGACCACGGCGGGCGAGGCCGGAGCCCCGCTCGGCGCGCTGGTCGGCACGGATCCGGCGCAGCCGCGGCTGCTGGTGGTGCCGCAGCCGCGCGACCGGGACCTGCGCTGGACGTTCCTGGCGGAGCTGGCGGACGCGGTCCTGCCGTACCTGGACGGGTACGCGGACGCCGTCGAGTACGTGGAGCGCACCGAAACCGACCCGGAGACCGGCGCGAAGAGCAAGGTCGCCGCCGAGCTGTGCCTGGACGCGCCGCAGGTGATCGTGCCGAGCCCGGCGGGCGTCGAGTACGTCCGGCTCCTGGGGCGGTCGATGCGGTTCCGGCGGACGGCCGAGGAGGATCCGGACAACCCGTACCCGGTGCCCACGCGGGTCCCGCTGCTGGGGCGCTGGTTCACGCACCTCGGCGAGCGCGCCCGGGTCCCGGGAGCCTCGATGCTGCTGTCGGCGACGGAGCTGCTGGGGCGGCACTGGGCGAGCGGCCAGAGCAATCCGGAAGAGCAGCACCTGGGCGCGCTGCTGTCGTGGATAGCCCCGCCGGACGGGGAAACGGGCGCGGAGGCCGCCCTGCGGGCCGAGCTGGGCCGCGACCGGGACGGCCAGCTGCTGGTGCCGCCCGCCGGACCGGCCACCGACCCGGCGTTCGACAACAAGCTGCTCGCCCCGGCCATGGCCCGCTTCGACGCGGCGCGCACCGCGGGCGACCGGGCGGCCCTGGACCGCGCCGAGGCGGCCGTCCGCGAGCTCGTCGCGGAGCAGATGCGGCCCACCTGGCGGGCGGTGTGGCAGTCGCTGGAGCTGCTGCGCGCCCTGCCGCCCGCGGAGCGGGCCGAGGAGCGCTGGACCCGGGACCGCTGGTCGTACACCGGCCACCGGGACCGGGTCCGGGCGGGGGAGCCCCCGCAGCCGCGCCACGACGACGCGGTGACGGCGGCCCAGAAGCTGGCGACGCGGGAGACCGAGCAGGTGCGGCTCGATGCCCAGGAGGCGCTGGACGATCCGCTGGTGATGGCGGGCCGGCGGCTCGCGGGCGAGGCCTTCGCGGGCGAGGTCACCGAGGTGGTGATGGAGTGGACCGAGTCGAAGCGGCCGAGTCCGCGCCCGCTGGTCACGGTGGCCACGGAGGACGCTCCGCAGCTCGCCGAGGGCGGCGGCAAGGTGTTCCGCTCGCTGGACGGGCGCCCGCAGGCGGCGCAGTTCGTCCGCTTCGAGGAGGACGGGCGGCTCGTGCTGCGGCTGCTGGACAAGATGGGCCGCGGCCGGGAGCCGGAGCCGGGCTCGGTGCCGGAGAAGGGCGACCGGGTCTGCTGGACGCTGTTCGAGCACGATGCGCGCGGCGGCCCGAAACTGCCGGACCCGGAGCGGACCCCGTGGACGCACGGCGGACCGCCGGGATCCGCGACCGCCGCCGCGCTGCCCGCCGCCGCGCCCGACCCTGTGACCGCCGAGGACATCCTGTGAGCACCGCATTCGATCCCGGCACGGCCGCCGCCGAGGCGACCGCCGCCATCCTGCGCGACACGCTGCACGGCCGCGAGCGCGGCGTGGTCGTCGACTCCCCGCCCGGAGCCGGCAAGTCCACGCTCGTGGTGCGGGCAGCCCGGGAGCTGGCCGCGGCCGGTCGCCGGCTGATGGTGGTCGCGCAGACCAACGCGCAGGTCGACGACCTGGTGCTGCGGCTCGCCGCCAAGGACCCGGAGCTGAAGGTCGGCCGGCTGCACAGCAGCGACGGCGACGCGTACGACCCGGCGCTGCGCGAACTGCCCTCGGTCACCCTCTCGGCCAAGCCGGGGGACCTCGCCGAGCTGCCGGTCACCATCTCGACGGCGGCGAAGTGGGCGTACGTGAAGAACGCGGAACCCTGGGAGCACGCCATCGTCGACGAGGCGTACCAGATGCGCTCGGACGCGCTGCTGGCCGTGGCCGGGCTGTTCGAGCGGGCGCTGTTCGTGGGCGACCCGGGGCAGTTGGACCCGTTCAGCGTGGTCGGTGCCGAGCAGTGGGCCGGCCTGTCGTACGACCCTTCGGCGAGCGCCGTCAGCACCCTCCTCGCCCACAACCCGCACCTGCCGCAGCACCGGCTGCCGGTGTCCTGGCGGCTCCCAGCGACGGCCGCGCCGCTGGTCTCGCGGGCGTTCTACCCGTACACGCAGTTCCGCAGCGGTACGGGCCCGGGAGAGCGGCGGCTGTCGTACGGGGTCGCGGGCGACGGCTCGGGCCCGGACCGGGTGCTGGACGAGGCCGCCGAGTCGGGCTGGGGTCTGCTGGAGCTGCCCGCGCGGCACACCCCGCGCACCGACCCGGAGGCGGTGCGGGCGGTGGCCCTGGTGGTACGCCGGGCGCTGGACCGGGGGGCGGTGACGGCGGACGAGCAGTCCGCGGCGCCGGCCCCGCTGACCGCCGACCGGATCGCGGTCGGCACCGCGCACCGCGACCAGGCGGCGGCGGTCCGCGCCGCCCTGGCGGAGCTGGGCGTCACCGGGGTGACCGTGGACACCGCGAACCGGCTGCAGGGGCGGGAGTACGACCTCACGGTGGTGCTCCACCCGCTGTCGGGCCGCCCCGACGCGACGGCCTTCCACCTGGAGACGGGCCGCCTGTGCGTGCTGGCCTCGCGGCACCGGCACGCGTGCGTGGTCGTGGCGCGGGCGGGGATAGCGGAGCTGCTGGACGACCATCCGTCCACGGAGCCGGTCCAGTTGGGGGTGACGGTGAAGTTCCCCGACGGCTGGGAGGCGATGATGGCCACGTGGGATTTCTGGTCCGACCACCGCGTCACCTGGCGGCCGTGATCCACCTCCGCCTGCCCCGCACGGCGCCGCGCGAGGAGCCTTGCCGCAATCGCCGGACGGAGTCCGACACACCGCCGCAGGCGGCCAACGGACGCAGCCCCGACGGCCGGGAGGCGAACCACCCCGGTCCTGGCGCACCTGGCGGAGCACCGGGTGGTCCGGAAGCCCTCATACGGCGGGACGCGGCCCGAGGACGGCACTCTTGCGCCGCGTTGGACAATGGAGGGTGGCCCGGAAGGATCCCGAACGTGCAGCAGGAGGACACGCATGGCAGAGCCCGAGCGGACGACCGAGCGGAAGCTGCGGCCCGCGCCGCTGCTCTTCGAGCCCTCGGAGGCTGCCACTGACCCGGAGCACTTCTTCGATCTGGAGTCGATCGAGGATCCGCGTGAGCTGCTGGCCCGCGCCACCGAGCTGACGCTCGCCTTCCGGGCGGCGCAGGAGCGCGCGGTGGAGTTCCAGGCGTTGGCCGCCGCACAGCTCGCCGACCCTCGGCGGTTCGACCGGCTGCCGCTGGCGGCGATCGCCGCGGAGGCGGAATGGACCGAGGACTACGCGCGCAAGATGATCGAGTTCGGCGAATCCCTCCAGCGCGAAGCGGGCCCGGACACCCCCTAGCCCGGACGCCCCCCAGCCCGGACATCCCCTGGCCCTGCCGCCCCCGGCCTGACCCCGACCTGGCCCCCGCCGCCCGTACCGCCTCCGCAGGGCCGGGCGGGGGCCTCCGCGCCGGATGTGGCGGATGTCTCATCCGGCATATGCGGGGCGCAACATAGCCCACCTCCCTCCGCCCTGTCCCGACTTTCCGTAACTCCCGGAAACCGGATTGCTACGCCCGGTAGACCGGTCCGCATGACGACGCTCACGACGGCACCCGCCTGCCCCGCCAACGACGCACGCACCGCCACCCACGTCACCCCTCAGGGCGCCGCCTGGCTCACCTCTGCCTGTGCGAACCCGCACGACACCCTCGCGCTCTGGCAGGCGCGGCCCACCGAGCCGGCCGCGCTGCCCTGCGGGACCGCCTTCGACGTCGTCAACGTCCCTCTCGTCCTCGGGCGCCGCATGCTCGACCTGCTCTGGGCCGAGGGCCCCGGATCCGGGCCCGTCGCCGTGCACCGCGGGCGGATGCTGCTCTTCACCGCCACCGGGACCGCCCACCGGCTCCCCGCGCTGCTCGCCTGGGAAGAAGGGGGCAGCGCCGTGCCCGCGCCGCTGTGCCACGGGCGGGGCGACGCCGTCACCGTGCCGCCGCTCGCCGCCACACCCGGCCCGTCGCGCTGGCTCGTCGCCCCCGACACCCGCACGCCCTGGCTCCCCGGACCCGAGGCGCTCCAGTGGGCGTACGTCCGCGCCGCCCGAGCTGCGGATATCGATTTTTCCTTCCGGCCGTCCTCCTGCTAATGTCTTCCTCGTCAGCAAGCGCCGCTAGCTCAGTTGGTTAGAGCAGCTGACTCTTAATCAGCGGGTCCGGGGTTCGAGTCCCTGGCGGCGCACAGACGGAAGAAGGCCCCCACACATGTGGGGGCCTTCTTCGTCGTGGCCTGCACTAGGTCGTGATTTTGACCGTGTACGCGCCCGACGGGGTCCGGTCGGCCACCTCGATCCTGATCCGCTCCCCCGGCACCGTGAACGCCTCCCCGACCCCCAGCGGCGCGTCCGCCAGCGGCGGGTACACCGAGCGGTCCCAGCACGCCTCCGAGTGCGGATGCCCGTCGAGCACCTCGATCGGTCCGCCGCCCGACGCCGCCTCGTTGCGCACCCGGTAGACCAGGACCCCTTCCGTGCAGATGTCCCCGTCGTTGCCGGCGGAACCCCGGGCCTCGATCGCGACGGCGCTGCCGCGACCCGTACGGATCACCGCGAGCCGGGTCCCGCCCGTGGCGCCCGGCGCCGGGGGCTGGGCCAGCGGCAGCAGGGTGTGCAGGGAGGATCCGGACTGCACGCAGTCCACCTGGGAGGAGTCCAGCCAGCCGAGCTTCCACTTGTGCCAGGCGAACAGGTCGGGCGACATCCCGAACTGGCTGCCCATGACGTCCCAGTCCCCGACGTACGTGTCCCAGTCGCCCTTGCCGTCCGTCGGCCGGTGGTAGAGGTCGGGCAGGTCGAAGACGTGCCCGGTCTCGTGCGCCAGCACGTTCCGGTCCGGCGGGTGGCGCTCGAAGACGGTCACGATCCGCCGCAGGTCCGTCCCGTCCGCGCTGATCGGCCGGTCGAAGTTGACGACCTTGGTGGCGTCCGAGTCCACGCCGGGCGCGTCCGGGTCGGCGACGAAGTACACGACGTCGTACTTCGAGAAGTCCACGTCCCGGTCCGCGGCGGCGACCGCGTCCCGCAGGTAGGCCCCCCGGTCCTCGGCCGCCCAGTCACGCTGTATCCCGTACGCCGTGGACGGCTTGGGCATCCGGATCCACTGCTTCTGCGGGTGCGGGACGAGGTGGAACCTCCCGTACGAGGCCCGCTCGAAGAAGTCGCTGGTCGCGGGGAAGTAGTCGTCGGCCAGCTGCCCGGTCGTCAGGGTGGTCCGGTGGTCGGGGAAGGAGAGGAAGACCATGACCGCGTCGAGGGTGCGCTCCGGCTTGGGGTAGGCCCGGTTCCAGCTGTCCAGGCCGAGGGAATGGTGCGCCGAGGTGCGGGTCAGGGCGCACGGCGCGGCCCCCGGATCGGCGACCGCGGGACCGGCGACGAGCGACATGGCGGCGAGCGCCGTGAGGGAAGTGAACACGGCCGCCGCACTTCTGACGCGGGAGTGTTCCACTCCCCCGGGTGTCTGCTGTCGCGGCACATCGGCCTCCGGTGGTGGATTCGTACCATCTCGCTCCACCCTGAGGCGATTGTCTTACTGATGTCCTGTTCCGCTGCCCCACACGAGTGAGCACTACGGCAAGCCGGTGACTCGGGGGTTCACCCACATGCCTACAGAACGTCACAACCGATCACGGGAGATCAACGAGGGCCTTCCGCTGCTCAGAGCGGTGCAGAAACGATCGCCCGGGATCCGGCCGGCGGGCCGTCAGCATGCCGAAGTCCCGCGCCCCGCACGGCGACGCCGCTGGATAGGGCCGTACGGTGCCTCTATGATCGGCACACTTTCCTGCACGGACACTCACGAGCACTGCGGGAGCCAACGGTGAGCGGAACCTCAGAGGGAACCGGTTCGGCGGCCGACAGCACCCGATCGGCCATTACGGAGCGTCACCAAGTAGTGCCGGCTGTGCCGCCGACGCCGCCCCGCACCGCGTCCGAGCTGCGCGACTACCGGGCCGCCTTCAACGCGGCCCACCTCGCGATGGCCGTCGTCGACCGCTCCGGCTACGTCGTCGCCGCGAACGCGGCCCTGGCCGGGCTCCTCGGCACCGAGCCGGACGCACTCGTCGAGCAGTGCGCAGCCGACCTGGTCGACCTGGGCGCCGAGGCCCGTACCTGGCAGGCCTACCAGGATGTGCTGCGCGGCCGGCAGGCCAGGCTGCGCTGCACCCGCCGGCTCAAACACCCCGACGGGCACTCGCTGTGGACCGAGGTCACCCTCGGGCCCGTGCCCGGGACCCGGGACGTGCTGCTGTCCGTCGCCGACATCAGCGACCGCCGCGATCTCCAGGCCCGGCTGCGGCACCTCCAGATGCACGACCCGGTGACCCGGCTGCCCAACCGGGCGCTGTTCTTCGAGCGGCTCTCCGCCGCCCTGGAGGCCTCCTCGTACGAGCACGGGGGCACCGGGCGGATCGGCCTGTGCTACCTCGACCTGGACGGGTTCAAGGCCGTCAACGACACCCTGGGGCACCGGGTCGGCGACCGGCTGCTGACCGCCGTCGCGGCCCGGCTGACCCAGTGCGCCGACCAGTCCGGGTACGGGCGCACGGGCGGGCACCTGGTGGCGCGGCTCGGCGGCGACGAGTTCGCCCTGCTGGTCGAGGACTCCACCGGCACCGAGCAGCTCGCCGACCTGGCGCGCAGCGTACTGGCTGCCGTGCAGGAGCCGTTCGACCTGGCCGGCCAGCGGCTGTCGGTCTCGGCGTCGATCGGCGTCGTCGAGCGCACCGCGGAGGGGACGTCGGCGACCGCGCTGATGCAGGCCGCGGACACGACCCTGTACTGGGCCAAGGCGGACGGGAAGGCGCGCTGGACGCTGTTCGACCCGGAGCGCAACGCCCACCGCATGACCCGCCAGGCGCTCAGCTCGACGCTGCGGCCGGCCGTGGAGCGGGGCGAGTTCGAGCTGGAGTACCAGCCCCTCGTGGACCTGGAGAGCGGGGCGGTGCGCGGGGTGGAGGCCCTGGTCCGCTGGAACCACCCGCAGTTCGGCACGCTGACGCCGAATCGGTTCATCGGAATTGCGGAAGAGGACGGCTCCATCGTGCAGTTGGGGCGCTGGGTGCTGCGGACCGCCTGCCGCCAGGCCCGGCGCTGGCAGATCGAGCAGCCCAGCGACGCCCCGGTCTTCGTCTCCGTCAACGTGGCGGTACGGCAGGTGTGGGACTCCGACCTGGTCGGCGACGTGGCGGAGATCCTGGCCGAGACCGGGCTGGCCCCGCAGCTGCTCCAGCTGGAGCTGACCGAGTCGGCGGTGATGGGCTCCGCGGGGCGGCCGCTCCAGGCCCTCCAGGCGCTGAGCGACATGGGGGTGCGGATCGCCATCGACGACTTCGGCACCGGGTACTCGAACCTGGCGTACCTGAGCCGGCTGCCGGTGTCCGTGCTGAAGCTGGACGGTTCCTTCGTCCACGGATTCCGCTACGACGAGGGCACCCACCCGAACCCGGCCGACGAGACCATCGTCGAGGCCCTCGTCCAGCTCGCGCACCGCCTCGGCCTCACGGTCACCGCGGAATGCGTGGAGACCGCCGGCCAGGCCGCCCGCCTGCGGCGCGTCGGCTGCGACACGGGCCAGGGCTGGCTGTACTCGCGGGCCGTCGCCCCGGAGCGGATCGCCGAGATGATCGGCACCCGGCCGGGCGACCACGACCGCGACCGCGACCGCCGCTAGGCGTTCCGCCCGGGCGGCCGGCCGGGGTCGGGGGCGCCGCCGCGCTCTGCGGGCCGGCCCCGGGACACACCTCCGCCCCGCACCCGGGATGCGGGGTGCAGGGCGGGGTGCCGCTCGGCGCGGGGTGGGGGGATCAGCAGGCGCCGAGGTCCTTCCAGACACCCCATTCACCGGTCGTGCCGGGCTCCTCGTTCTGCGTCCACCACTGGGCCTTCCACTTGTGGCCCTTGTGCGAAACCTCGCTGCCTCCGGTGTAGACGGTCCCCGCGACGTACGCCGGCGCCGTGCAGCCCGTGCCGGGCGGCGTGGTCGGCGGGGTGGTCGGGGGCGTGGTCGGCGGGGTCGTCGGCGGCGTGGTGGGCGGAGTCGTCGGAGGCTGCGTGGTGCCGCCGAGGGCGTCCGAGATCTGGTTGAGCAGCGTGGTGTTGGCGTCCAGGCCGAGCAGGGAGTACATCATCGCGCCGGCCAGGCCGCGCTGCCTGCCGTAGTCGACCCGGGCCTGGACGGACTTCTGGTTCAGGCCGGTGAAGAACTCGCCGTCCTTGTAGAAGTACGAGGCCTTCGCCTGGTCGTCCCAGAAGGTGGTCGCCGGGTTGTCGACGATCCCGCCGAGCTCCTTGTAGTTGGCGATGCCGGCCTGCTGGCTGGTGGGCCGGGCGCCGGAGGGACCGGTCGCGGTCTGGGCGAGGCCGTTGGCGGCGCCCGCCGGGACGCCCTTCCAGCCCCGGTAGTAGAACTCGTAGCCCAGGGTCAGCTTGTTCGCGGGGAAGCCGCCGGCGATGCCGTAGGCCGCGTTGCCGTCGAGCCAGGAGTCGACGGCGTTCTTGATGCTGTACTTCTCGGTGCCCGGTGCGATCGGGTCGGTCGGGTCGGCCGCCGAGGGCAGGAGCGGGGACTGGTGGTATGTGGGCCCGTCGCCGTCCCAGGCGCCGTGCATGTCGTACGTCATGATGTTCGCGTAGTCGAGGTACGAACCGATCTTGTCCGTCTCGATGTACTTGATCTTGTCCTGACCGGCCGGGAGCGCCGCGGTCAGCAGGTACTTCTTGCCGCCGTTGGCCGCGCCGTAGGCGTCGAGCTGCTCGCGGAACTCCTTGAGCAGGAGCGTGAAGTTCTGCTTGTCCTCGGGGGCGTAGTGGTTGCCCAGGTGCCCCCCGGAGGAGCCGGGGTACTCCCAGTCGATGTCGATGCCGTCGAAGATGCCCGCCGCCGTGCCCGGACCGCCGTAGCCGCCCTCGACCGGCAGGTTGCCCTTGATGTACTGGTCGATACAGGAGGACACGAGCTTCTTGCGGGAGGCATCGGTCTTCGCCGCGTCGCTGAAGTACTTCGAGTAGGTCCAGCCGCCGATCGAAATATTGATCTTGAGGTTGGGGTACTTCGCCTTCAGCTGCTTGAACTGGTTGAAGACGCCGACGATCGGCTGGTCCCACTTGTCGGCGACGCCGCTGACGCTGTCGGCGGCACTGAAGGACTTCTGGTAGTCGGCGTACGAATCGCCCGCGCCGTCACCGGCACTGGCGTTGTTGTCGTCGCCCGCCGCCTTGTTCGCCTCGAAACAAGTGAGGTTCGTGGGGTGGATATTGCCGAACGAGTAGTTGATGACGTCCAGCTTGCCCGCTATGCCACGGGTGTCGAGGTGCTTGGGATAGAAGGCGTTCCCGTACACGCTCCACTGGTCGTAGTACGCGATCTTGACGTTGCCGCCGCCGCTCGCGCCGCCGGCGGCGGCCTGTGCGGTGCCGAGCCCCGCGAAGCCTGCCAGCGCTCCGGCTGCCAGCGCGGCCGTGGCGGCGGCCGCGATGAGGGGTTTACGGATGTGCATGAACTGCCTCCGGGGGGTGGGAGGGGAAGCAAGAGGTTCGGGTGGGAGAAGGAATAGCGATCACCCGAGGTCCGAGTCAATGGTTTGGACCAAAGAAGGACTAGACCACTCGCCGCGGAAATCCCCTCGTCAGAGGCCTGGGAACACATGAAAAATCGCCCGCCACCCCGGGTGACGAGCGGTTTAAGGATGCCTTAGGACACCCTCCTGCAAGGTTTCGGCAACAAACCAGCCGAACCCCGTTCGCATGCGATCAATCAGCTCACGCGGCTCTGCACCGGCATTCCGTACACATCTGCGACGAGCTCGTAGGAACGCAACCGGGCCGCGCCGCTGTGCGCGTTGGCGGTCAGCATCAGCTCGTCGGCGCCCGTGCGCCCGACGAGGCCGTCGAGCCCGGCACGGACCTCGTCCGGCGTGCCGTGGACGACGTTCGCGAGCCAGCCGTCCACGAACTCCCGCTCCAGCGGGGAGAATCCGTAACTCCCCGCCTCCTCGGGCGTCGGGATCAACCCGGGCCGGCCGCTGCGCAGCCGCAGTATCGACAGCGCCCCCGTGAGCACCTGGGCGCGGGCCTGCTCCGCGGTGTCGGCGGCGAGCGCCGAGACCCCGATCACGGCGTACGGGGCGTCCAGTACGGCGGAGGGGCGGAACGACTGCCGATAGAGCTCCAGCGCGGGCAGGGTGCCGGCCGCCGAGAAGTGGTGGGCGTACGCGAAGGGCAGGCCGAGCTCGGCGGCGAGGCGGGCGCTGAACCCGGAGGAGCCGAGCAGCCACAGGGGCGGCCGCCCGGCGGCGCCCTGCACGGGCCCCGGCACCGCGTGGACGCGGGCGTACGGGTGACCGTCGGGGAAGTCGTCGTCGAGGAAGCGGGTGAGCTCCACGAGCTGCCGGGGGAACTCCTCCGCGGCCTCGTCGAGGCGCCCGGGGCCGCGCAAGGCCGCCGCCGTGCGGCCGTCGGTGCCGGGCGCGCGGCCGAGCCCGAGGTCGATCCGGCCCGGGGCGAGCGCCTCCAGGGTGCCGAACTGCTCGGCGACGGCGAGCGGGGCGTGGTTGGGCAGCATGACCCCACCGGAGCCGAGCCGGATGCGGGAGGTGTGGGCGGCCAGGTGGGCCAGGATCACCGCCGGGGAGGAGCTGGCCACCCCGGGCATGGAGTGGTGCTCGGCGACCCAGTGCCGGTGGTAGCCGCGGGACTCGGCGAGCCGGGCGATGCCGACGCTCGTGCGCAGGGAGTCGTGCGCGGTGCTGCCGCTGCCGACCGTGACGAGGTCCAGCACCGAGAGCGGAACCGGCGCGAGGCCGCGGGCCTCGCCCCGGATCCGGTCGCCACGGCCGCCCGCGTCCGCACCCCGACCCGCGTCCCCGGTGTCACTCATAGTCGCTCCCGTCTCGCTTCGCCGTCCGTACGAAGAACTCGAACCATCGGCGGCGTGCGGCCATTCCCGGCATCCCGAGACACCGGGCATGACCTTGGCATATGCCACTGGAGTAGACACAGGCGGGAGGACATGATTGAGCCATCAATCTCATCAACAGGCGCTCCACGTGGGCCTCTTGATGGCTATCGTGGTAGGGCAAGCGGTAACAACCTGCTAGGGGGAAACCGTGGCGCTGAAGCCCGAGCCGATCGCGCCGTTCCACTCGGTGCAGTACGCCCTGCGCGTACTCGAAGCAATCGCCCGCCATACCGGCGGTGTGACCGACGTACAGATCGCGCGTGAGACCGGCCTGCCCGCGGTCCATCTCGCCCCGATGCTCCTCATGCTGCGCCGTGAGGGGTATGTACTCCAGGTGTCCGACGGCGCCTACGCCATAGGCGACTCCCTGGTGCTGCTCGGCTCCGGCATAGACCGGCAGCAGGCACTCCAGAACAAGCTGCAGGACACCCTGGGCCGGCTCCGGGACTCGGTGGGCGCGGCGGTCTACATCAGCCGGTACGAGGACGGCGAAGTGAAGATCACGCAGTTCGCGGACAGCCCGCGCACGCCGAAGGTGCACGAGTGGGTCGACTTCCGGTCCGCGGCGCACGCCAGCGCGGTCGGCAAGTGCCTGCTGACCCAGCTCGACCAGAACGGGCGGCGCGACCACCTGTCGCGGCACAAGATCGCCCGGCTCACGTCGAAGACGATCGTGAACGAGCAGATCCTCTTCTCCAAGCTGGACAGCCAGCCGGCCACGGTTCCGGTGCTGGACCTGCAGGAGTACGCGGTGGGCACCGTCTGCGCCGCCGTGCCGATCACGGCCGGGGCCTCGGTGGGCTGCCTGGCCCTGTCGATGCCGGTCGAGCACGCACACCGGCTGCGGGCCGCCGCGGACGCACTGAACCGGAAGGCCGCGCCCCTGTTGCTGTCGCTCACCTTGTGACGCTCGCCGCAGGCAGGCTCGCCACGGCGGGACAGGGCCCCGAAAACACTTCGGGCGGTTTCCGGTGAACCGGAAACCGCCCGAAGTACAGGTGCGCCGCCAGGGACTCGAACCCCGGACCCGCTGATTAAGAGTCAGCTGCTCTAACCAACTGAGCTAGCGGCGCCTGACAGAGAAAATACTACCTGGTCCTCAGGGGTGCTCAAAACCATGCCCCCCGAGGCGGGGATCAGCGGTCCAGGAGCTCGCTGCGGCCGTGGGCCGCGTACGCCGCCAGCAGGCCGTCGAGATCGGCCGGACCGAGGAGCCGGTAGCCGCGGGCGCCCGGAGGGGACCACCAGACCGGGTCCGGGCAGCGGAAACCGGACCGGCGCAGGGCGACGCGGTGGACCTTGTTCGTCGCCGTCGTCGGCATGGACTCCAGGATCCGGACATAGCGCGGGGACATCTTCGTGCCCAGGTCCGGCTGGCCGGCCAGGAACGCGGAGAAGGCCTCCGGCGAGAACCGCTCCCCCTTCCCGAGGGCGACCGCCGCCATCACCTGGTCGCCGGCCACCTCGTCCGGCACCGCGTACACGGCGACCGCGGCCGCCGGGGACCAGCGCGCCAGGATGTTCTCGATCACGGCCGCGGCGAGGTTCTCGCTGTCGACGCGCAGCCGGTCGTCCGTACGGCCCGCGAAGTAGAGGAAGCCTCCCGCGTCGCGGAAGAAGAGGTCGCCCGTCCAGTACCAGCCGTCGCGGGTCCGCGCGGCCTCCGCCTCGGGATTGCGCCAGTACCCCTCGAACAGGCTCCGGCCGCGGTTGACCAGCTCCCCGATCGCCGCGGAGCCGTTCAGGAGGCGGCCCCGCGCGTCCAGGACGGCCGGCGGGCACTCCGCGCCCGTCTCCGGATCGATCACCGCCAGGTCGTCCCCGGCCCCGGCGCGGCCCAGGGCGCCCGGTGGGGTGTCCGGGGTCCTCTGGACGGAGGCGCCGCCCTCGGTGGCCCCGTACCCCTCCACCAGCCGGACTCCGAACCGCTCGGCGAAGCGGGCCGCGTCCACGGCGCCGGCCTCGGTGCCGAAGCCGAGGCGCAGGGTGTGGTCGCGGTCGTCCGGGCGGGGCTCGGTGGCCAGCAGGTACTGGACGGCCCGGCCGACGTAGGTGAAGTACGTCGCTCTGTAGGCGCGGACGTCGTCCAGGAACGCGGAGGCGGAGAAGCGGGGGCGCAGGGCCACGGACGCGCCCCCGGCGAGGGCGGGCAGCCAGTCGGCCATGACCGCGTTGCCGTGGAAGAGCGGCATGCAGACGTAGTGGACGTCGTCCGGGGCGACCGAGAAGTGCCGGGCCAGTGAGTCGCCGGCGGCGGCCAGCCGGCCCTGGGTGCAGATGGCGGCCTTGGGGGCGCCGGTGGAGCCCGAGGTGAAGTAGAGGAGGAAGCGGGAGGCGGGCCCGGGGGCGGCGAGCACCGCCTCGCCCGGCTTCGCGGCCGCGTACGGGGCGAGCAACTCGGCGTACTCCCCGGTGTCGGTCACGAGCAGCCGTACGCCCGGCAGGTCGAGCCCGCGCAGCAGCGGCAGGTGGGCGCGCTCGGTGACCAGTCCGGACTCAATCGGTCGTCGCAACACCGGCTTGTTGAGTCAAGAGTAGGTGTTCGTTGAGGGCTTCGGCGGGTGTCCTCCATCCGAGGGTCTTGC